>NZ_FNGO01000037.1 GCF_900103135.1 Halarsenatibacter silvermanii
TTTCATCAGGGGGTTAACCCCCTGATGAACCAGTCAACACCGTACAACCACGTCTAACCGCGGAACAGGGCGGACAAATGTCCTAAGTGTAAATTTTAAAAAAAGGAGGTGATTGTAAAACGTTTGAAAAATTAGTCGTTATGCTAGGATACAGATTATAATTCTCGAAAGATCTGTTAAGTAATTGTTAAAAAATAATAACTAATTTAATTTCCAAAAAAGGAGGTTGAATTTTATGAAAAAAAGAGGTTTCTTTTTAGTTATTTTAGCTGTTACTTTGACTTTAGTCATGACAATGAATACTGGTTTTGCAGAAGCGGTAGAACTTGAAGTATGGGGGGTTAGAGATGAATATAGAATCGATACTGAAGAATGGAATGAAAAACATCCTGATATTGAGATAAATTATGAAGTAATTCCTTGGGAGGAAACTTTGGACCAATTAATTATGGGAGCAGCTACAGATAGAACTCCAGATATAATGGTGCTCGATAGACCTTGGGTTCCAGTTTTAGCAGGTTTAGGACATTTACATCCAGTTGAAGAAGCTTTAGATGATTTTTGGAGTGAAGAGGAAATAGATGATTTCTTTGATGAAAGTTGGGAATTTGGTAGTTATCAAGGCACCCAATATGCAGTTCCTTTTGCTCATGCAGGCACAGCGCTTTATTACCGGGTGGACTGGTTTGAGGAACATGGTATTGAAGAGCCTGAAACGTGGGATGATGTTATTGAAGCAGGCCAAATACTAAGCGAGGAGAAGGATGTGCATGGCTTAACTACTAGAGGAGCAAGAGATGATGGAACGGTCCAAAGATGGCTTCCTGTTTATAGATCCTTCGGCGGAGAATTTGAAGACGATATACCAATATTAAATTCTGAAGCAGGAATTAATTCTTTGGAAATGTATCAGGATTTAGTTTTTGAGCACAACATTATGTCTGAAGATGTTGTGGCATTTGGAAGCTCTGAAGCCAGAGGTTTATTCCAAGCTGGCGATGCTGCTATGTCAATAATAATGACTCATATTGCCCATGCAACTGAAGAAGCAGGATTGGAATATGGAGAAAACTTTGAAATGACTAATGTTCCCGTACCAGAAAAAAACATGGAAGCCAAACCGGTAAGTACAGGTTTTCAATGGGCTGTTCATGCAAATACTGATCATCCGGAAGAAGCCTTTAAATACGTAAATTATTTGACTAGACCTGAAGCTTCCTTGGAATTTAATATAGATTACATGGAATCAGTCAGAAAAAGTGTTTATGATTTTGAAGAATATCAAGAAGCAAAACCTTGGAATGATTTAATCACGGAGCAACTGGAAACAACCGTTCCTATACCTGGAGTAGCTGAGTGGATGGATGTTTCAGAATCTATCCAACTTGCTTTACAGGAAGTTATGGGAAATCCCGAAGCAGATCCAGCTGCAGTGGCAGAAGAATATCAGCAACAAATTGATGATGCTTTAGGGAGATAAAATAGATTAGGTTGACTCTTTTCATGTAAGCCCCCTTTTTCTGAGTTTCAGAAAAAGGGGGCTTAATTGTAATAATTTTACAAGGAGGAAATTGTAGATGTTCGAAGACTATAATATAAAAAAAGTAAAATTTGCTTATAAATTAATTCTTCCTGGTTTGCTCTGGATAGCCTTGATGCTTGGTATCCCGCTCGCCTATGCTTTTTATCAAAGTTTTTTCGAGGTCAGCGCTTTATTACCTGAAGACACATTTATAGGATTGGAAAATTATATTACAGCTTTTAAAGATACAGTTGTACAACAAAGTTTTTTGCGAACAATAGTTTTTGTATTTTTTACTTTGACACTTTCTTTTGCCACGGGGATGATTTCTGCACTTTTATTGAATAGGAAAATTACTGGCAAAAAGTTATTTAGAGCATGTTTGTTAATACCTTTTATGGTATCCGGCGTTGCTGTTGGGGTTAGCTGGCAATGGATATTCACTTCTGATTTAGGTGTTTTAAATAATTTTTTGAGATTTTTAGGGATTTCTCCCGTAAGCTGGCTGGCTCAGCCTAATATGGCTATGTTTTCAGTAATAGTGGCTAACACTTGGAGATTTTATCCTTTTGCTTTTATTATTTTATTAGCAGGTATGCAGCAAATTGAAGATATGTATTATGAATCTGCAAAGATTGATGGTGCAAATCGCTGGCAGAGATTTGTTCATATTACACTGCCTATGTTAAAACCTCAAATTAATATTACTTTAATATATTTATCTTTCGCTTGTTTTAATCAATTTGATACAATTTACTCCCTCACAGGAGGAGGGCCTGGAGAAGCAACAGAAGTCTTGGCATTAAATATGTACCGCACCGCTTTTTCACGTTTTGATTGGGGTTATGGCTCTGCCTTAGCTATCTTACTCTTTCTTATGAATGCTGTTTTAAGTTTGGTTTATAATAAATTTTTAGAATCAGAAGAAAGGGCGTGAGAAGCATGAATGAAAAGTTATACCGCAAACTAAGCAATAGAGTTTTAGACTTATTAACTTTTATTTTTGTCGGATTTGCTATTTTCCCATTTATATGGGCTTTATCTACTTCTTTTAAATATATTGAAGAGATATATCAAATTCCTCCTTCTATTTTACCTGAAAAATTTTCTCTGCACAATTATAGTGTTATTTTTGAACAAATGCCATTTCTGAGATTTGCATTTAATAGTCTTTTAATAACATTTGCTACTATAGTCATTACAGTGATTTTAAGTTTGCTTGGAGGGTATGCTTTTTCACGATTTAGATTCCCTTTTAAATACATTCTTCTGATGTTAATTTTAATACCGAGAATAATCCCCAGTATAACCAGGGTTATTCCTTTATACCAATTGTTTTCAGAGATTGGCTTGCTTGATTCCTATTTAGGGCTCATTCTTCCATACGTTGCAGATGCTACACCTATTGGCATTTGGGTTTTAATGGGTTTTTTTGATGGAATTCCAAAATCTATTGATGAACAAGCGTTGGTGGATGGTTGTTCAAAATTAGAAGCTTTAATTAAAGTGATTGTCCCGCTAACAAAACCAGGCATGATTTCTGTGGCTTTGTTTGCCTTCATCAGATCTTGGAACGAATTTATAATAGCATTAACATTTATGAGAGGGGAAATGATGACTCTACCTGTAGGCCATTATAGAGTTTTTGAATTTTTTGGCATAAGACATTGGGGAGCTATAAATGCATACACAATAATAGTTGTTATTCCAATAGTTTTATTTTTCATATTTTTTGAGCGAGAAATGATTAGGGGAATGACAGCTGGGTCCGTAAAGGGGTGATTATTTAAAAAAATAAGCATTTGGATCTAATTTGGTTCAAATTCAAAACGAACCAATATATAGGCAAATAAATAATTAAGATACGAAAGGTTATCTTAACTTCAATTTTATAAATATAATATATAATATATGGAAATTATAGATTTTAAACTTACACTTATTGACATTTGTTCACCCTATTGAGCAGTTAGGCTTAACTATACGTTGGTTCATAAGGGGGTTAACACAATCGACAAAAAATATTAAACTTCAATTCTAATTTTCTTTTTTCTTTTGACTTGATAATGAAATGATGAATAACAAAATAATTTTTAGTATACAAAGACAGCATCTTTAATCACATTATATCAAATGACATTAACATCGAGGGATATCAAGATGTTGTTCAGCAGCTGATTACAATGTGGAAATGGTGAGCAGCCATATTCGCGCAAACCATAAAGTTTAAGTTTATGACCGGGTGGTTGTACTTTGCGATAGGGAGCAATTTATACAACCCCTCTGATTAACGTTCACATGTTGTTCGAGTATGTGATAAATATTTCTGCAAAAGGTTTAATTTATTCTTGGCTAACAGGTAAAGAGCTGCAAAAAAACAGTGAAGTTTGGCGCTGCCACCTCGGCGCTAAAACAATCAATTCTTTGATCCTTCAATCATATGGCTTTAGAAGAGATTGAAGCAATAGCTGAACTCCTGCTTCTGGCAGGGTTAAAAGATAAGTAATATCCCCTTTCCTTTTTAGATGCCCCAGGAAGGAAAATATTCTCTAGCTAAGGAGGGAGAGTGATGAAACTTAGTTTTAGATGGTTTGGAGAAGATGATAAAATTTCCCTTGAAGAAATAAGACAGATACCGGGTATGAAAGGAATTGTGACCTCTTTATATAATATTCCCTCCGGTAAGACTTGGCCCAGCAGGAAAATATCCAATTTGGTAAATGAAATTGAAAAAAATGGCCTAAAGCTCACGGCTATTGAAAGTGTCCCAGTCCATGAAGATATAAAAATGGGCAAATCAACCAGAGACAAATATATCGAAAATTATAAAAAAACCATCAGAAATCTGGGAAGAGAAGGGATTGAAGTAGTTACATACAATTTTATGCCAGTTTTTGATTGGACCAGATCTAAGTTAGATCACAAATTACAGGATAGTTCAGAAGCTCTTATATTTGAAAGCAGTAAGGTTGAAAAGATGGATCCTGTGGAGGGTGATCTGGATTTACCTGGTTGGGATATTACTCATAGAAAAGAAGAGATAGAAAAATTAATGTCCGAGTATAAAGTTATGAATGAAGAAAAACTTTGGGATAATCTGGAATATTTTCTAAAAAATATAGTACCAGTTGCTGAAGAAGAAGATGTGTATCTGGCTATTCACCCTGATGATCCCCCGTGGCCTATTTTTGGCCTGCCTCGTATTATCACTGACGGAGATAGTTTGGAGAGGTTAATCAAACTGGTAGATAGCCCACATAACGGCCTGGCAATATGTTCAGGGTCTTTGGGAGCGGATCCCGATAATGATCTTCCCGAAATCATTAGAGAATTTGGAGGAAAGGGTAGGATACATTTTGCTCATATGAGAAACATTGAGATTACAGGCGAAAAATGTTTTGAAGAAAGAGCTCATTTAAGCAGTGAAGGAAGTCTGGATATGGTGGAAATTTTAAAGGCTTATCATGATGTTGGTTTTAACGGTCCGATGAGGCCAGATCATGGTAGAATGATATGGGGAGAAACAGGCAAACCAGGATATGGGTTATATGATAGAGCTCTGGGAGCTACTTATCTTAATGGCATATGGGAAGCTCTCGAGAAAGCTAAATAATTTTATTTAGGAGGCAAAATCATGAAACTTCCGTTTAAAATTGATCTATCCGAAAGAAATTGCGTAGTTACAGGAGGTGCTGGAGTTCTCTGCAGCACATTTTCTAAAGCCTTAGCACAGTGTGGGGCTAATGTTATAATACTTGACGTAGCAGCAGAAAAAGCAGCAGAAGTAGCTAAGACAATAAAAGAAAATGGAGGCAAAGCTAAAGCAATCAAAACAGATATCCTAGATGAAAAAAGTTTGTTGAATGCAAAAAAAGAGATTATTAGAGAGTATGGCATTCCAGATATACTAATTAATGGGGCAGGAGGAAATCATCCAAAAGGAACCACAACAAATGAATTTTTTGAGAGAAAAGATTTACAAAAAGAAGAGGTTAAAACATTTTTTGATCTCGAAAGAGAAGGTATAGAATTTGTATTCAACTTAAACTTTCTGGGAACTTTTTTGACGACCCAGATTTTTGCAGAAGATATGACTAAAAAGGATGATGCTGTCATAATAAATATATCTTCGATGAATTCTTTCACCCCTCTAACAAAAATACCAGCTTATAGTGCGGCCAAAGCTGCAATTAGTAATTTTACTGAATGGCTGGCAGTACATTTTTCCCGGGAAAATTTAAGAGTGAATGCACTTGCACCGGGATTTTTTCTAACAGAACAGAACAAAGAATTGCTGCTAGATGAAGAAGGAAATTATACTGAGCGAGCGGAAAAAATAATTTCCCAGACTCCTTTGGAGCGGTTTGGCGAAAAAGAGGAATTGATCGGCACTTTACTATGGCTGGTTGGAAACAATTCAGCTGGCTTTGTTAACGGTAATGTGGTGCCGATTGATGGAGGTTTTTCTGCTTATTCCGGTGTTTAACCATGAATAAGTTAAATCAGAATGAATAATCTAACCTGTTCAACCAATAAATACGAACTTCTCTAATAACCATGATAAGTTCATTCCAATATATCATCATTCATTTTAGGCAATAAAATAAAAGTAATAAAAAGAAAGTAAATTTAAAGACAGGGACAATTTAAATCTTAATTGTGTATAAAAAAGGCGGATGAATATCAGTCGTCAAAAACTATTTACAAAAAGCTAAAGAGATAATTGTTCACCCTCGGAAACTATAAATAATATATGATGGCAAAGAATTGGTTGACATAAATTATTTTAGTTAGATTTTTTTACAAAAACCCTAAATTACATTAAGTTTGCAATTTATGTCTCTAGAGTGTCAAAAAATTTTATTCCTAAATATTATCTTTTTACCCACGGCAAGTATAATTGTGTTTTTAAAAACAAGCAAGATATTGGCAATTTAATCTAGTCTTCAAACTGGGGGCTGATACTTTGTTCCGACTTAATAGACAGAATTTAGAGGAAAAATTGCTGGGAAAAAGCGAATTAGCAGATTTCCCCGCAGAAATCCTCGATTATCCCGAAAGAGTACTGCAAATTGGTGAAGGTAATTTCTTGAGAGCTTTCTTCAATTGGATGCTTCATGAGATGAATAAAAAAGGTATTTTTAAAGGACGGGCAGCGGTAATACAGCCTATACCTCCTGGAAAAGTTTCTGATTTAAATGAGCAGGATGATCTTTATACTTTGCTGTTAAGAGGTATTCAAGAGGGGGAAGAAATTGATAGACGAGAAATTATTACCTCAATCAGCAGAGGTTTGGAATCACATCAGGAATGGGATGAGGTTTTATCTCTGGCAGAAAATCCTGATATTGATATTGTCGTTTCCAATACCACCGAAGCGGGGATAGCCTACAATCCTGAGGATGATTTAAATGACAACCCTCCTGATTCTTATCCGGGAAAATTGACCGCTTATCTAAAGCGACGTTATGATTATTTTTCCGGAGATAGAGATAAAGGAATGTTAATCGTTCCTGTAGAGCTTATTAACAGGAATGGGGATGAATTAAAAAGAATTATCTTTAAGCTGGCCAATGATTGGAATTTATCAGCTGATTTCAAAAACTGGCTGGAAGAAGCAAATACATTTTTAAACACTCTTGTGGATAGAATTGTTCCCGGATATCCTGAAGATGAGGCTAAAGAAATAGAACAGGAACTTGGTTACAGGGATAGAAATATGACTGCTGGAGAAGCTTTTCATCTGTGGATTATAGAAGGAGATGAAAAGCATAAAAAGAAACTCCCCTTTCATAAAGCCGGGCTTAATGTAAAATGGGTGGATAATATGGATCCATATAGAACAAGAAAGGTGAGAATTCTAAACGGTGCTCACACTTCTACAGTTCCTGTTGCTTATCTATCCGGCATAGACCTGGTAAGAGAAGCGGTTAATGATGAAGTTGTGGCGAAATTTATAGAAAAAAGCATCTTTGAAGAGATTATCCCCACTTTAGATTTTGATAATGAAGAACTTGAAAGCTTTGCAAATAAGATTTTGGAGAGATTTGAAAATCCTTTCATTGATCATGAGTGGCTCGATATTTCACTTAATTCTACTTCAAAGTTTAAAACAAGAGTGCTGCCTTCACTTTTAAAATATCAGGATAAATTTAATGAATTACCGACAAATCTGGTCTTTTCGCTGTCAGCTTTGATTAAATTTTATAAAGGGAAAAGAATTGAAAAGGGAAAGTTAATCGCTACAAGAAAAGGAGAGGAATATGCAATTAAGGACGAAAATAAATCTTTAGAATTTTTTCTTTCAATCTGGTCCCGATTTAAAGAAGGCAAAATATCAAGATATGAATTAGTTCAGGAAACCTTAAGCAATAAAGATTTTTGGGAACAGGATCTTACTGCTATACCCGGTTTGGTAGAACTTACCGAATCATATTTAAATAAAATTGAAGAAAATGGTATGAAGACCACTCTCAAATCAATTTTGCAGGGTTGATAAAAATGGGAAAAAATATTATTAAAATTTCAGAAAACGACAATGTTGCTGTAGCACTTGAAAATTTAAAGCAAAAAGAGAAAATATTCATCGGAGAAAAAGAAATTAATATCAAAGAAGAAATTCCTCAGGGGCATAAAGTTTCATTGGCCGACATATCACCGGGAGAAAAAATTATTAAATATGGCCATTCAATTGGAGTAGCTTCTAAAGATATCACCAAAGGAAAATGGGTTCATACTCATAATATGGAAACCTCTTTAAAAGGAAAAATAGATTATGAATATAATCCAGCCAGCATAGAGGAAAAAGTCTGCCCGGAAGATTCTGGTTTTTATGGTTATGAAAGAGAAAACGGTGAAATTGGGATAAGAAATGAAATCTGGATATTAAACACGGTGGGCTGTATTAACAAGGTTTCTGAAAATATTGCCAGAAAAGCCAAAGAAAAATTCGATGAAAAGATGCAGGAGGCCGGTGTGGATGATATAGTCTTTTTCTCTCATCCTTATGGATGTTCTCAGCTTGGCGGTGATCTTAAAAACACGCAAAACATTTTATCCAGCCTGGTTCAACATCCCAATGCTGCAGGTGTATTAATATGTGGTCTTGGTTGTGAAAATAACACTCTCTCGGATTTTAAGAAATTTTTAGGAGAATACAATAAAAAAAGAATAAAATTTTTAACCTTTCAGGAAGAAAAAGATGAAATAAACGCTTCATTGTCAGAATTGGAAAGCTTAATAGAGTATGCAGGGAATTTTTCACGAAAAGAAGTTCCTCTTAAAAAATTAAATATCGGCTTGAAATGCGGAGGATCTGATAGCTTCTCCGGCATAACGGCAAATCCTTTATTGGGCAGGGTCTCTGATAGACTAATCTCCTGTGATGGAGCTTCAATTCTCAGTGAAGTGCCGGAAATGTTTGGGGCAGAACAGATATTGATGCAGAGAGCTAAAAACAAAGAAGTATTTAATAAAATAGTCGAGATGATAAATGGTTTTAAAGAATATTTTTTAGATCATAATCAAGAAATATATGAAAATCCTTCCCCCGGAAATATTGAAGGAGGAATAACAACTTTAGAAGAAAAATCTCTTGGCAATATAGAAAAAGGTGGCAAAAGTAAAATAGTTGATGGGAAAAATTACGGCGAAAGAATTGATGATATATCAGGGCTGCACTTATTGGAATCTCCCGGTAATGATCTGGTTTCCACTACTGCCCTGGCTGCCGCCGGAGCACATATTGTTTTATTTACTACCGGCCGGGGCACTCCATTTGGGGGACCGGTGCCCACGGTGAAAATATCTACTAATAATTCATTATATAATAAAAAGGAAAATTGGCTGGATTTCAATGCCGGAGAAATTTTGCAGGAAAAAAATTTAGACGGTCTGGAAAAAGAATTATTTGACTATTTGCTTGAAATTGGCAGCGGCCAGAAACGGACCATTAACGAAAAAAATGATTACAGAGAAATTGCAATTTTTAAATCTGGAGTTACCTTATAATCCCTGCTCAAAAACAATTAATAATGAGAATGGGGGCAATAATATGGATAAACAAAAAACTTTATCCATTATCGAAAACACAGGCATAGTTCCAGTTGTTCGAGCTGAAAGTGCTGAACAGGCTATAAAAATTACTGAAGCAGTTAAAGATGGAGGAATAAATGTCATAGAAATTACCATGACGGTCCCGGGGGCAGTTGAAGTTATCAAAGATCTGACTGATAAATATAAAAATGATGAAGAAATGATTTTTGGTGCAGGTTCAGTAATGGACGGAGAGACTGCCAGAAACTGCATTCTGGCTGGGGCAGAGTTTATAGTCGGTCCGGCGCTGGATAAAAGCATGATCGAAGTGGCCAATCGCTACCAAAAACCCGTTATACCCGGAGCTATGACACCGACTGAGGTAAAGAAAGCGCTGGAAGCTGGAGCCGATGTGGTTAAAATATTTCCCGCAACTCTATTTGGCCCCAAAATTATCAAAGCAATAAAAGGTCCGATTCCCCAGGCTGAGCTGCTGCCTACTGGCGGGGTAAGTCACGATAATGTCAAAGACTGGATAGATGCCGGCAGTTTTGCGGTGGCGGCAGGCAGTGCAATAGTTGCAGGTGCAGACGAAGGAGATTATGAACAGGTCAAAGAAAATGCGGAAAAATTTGTGGAGTTAATTGGTGAAGCGAGAAATAGTTAATGCTTTTTAAAAATATTAAATAATTTAATCAGGGGGTATGATTAATTTATGTCCAAAAAAGTGGTAACTTTCGGTGAAATAATGATGCGCTTAACTCCTCCGGAAAATCAACGTTTTATCCAGACCGATGAGTTTAATGTTATTTATGGAGGAGGGGAAGCAAATGTTGCTGTTTCCTGTGCCAATTACGGGCTGGATGCTTACTTCGTAACCAAACTTCCGGAAAATCCTTTCGGTCAGGCAGCGCTAAATGAAGTCCGGCGTTATGGAGTAAAGACAGACTACATTGCCCGCGGCGGTAAAAGACTGGGGAAATATTTCTGTGAAAGTGGTGCCAGTCAGCGTTCTTCCAATGTAATTTATGACAGAGCTCATTCGGCTATAGCTGAGGCTAATTCAGATGATTTTAACTGGGATGAAATATTTTCAGAAGCAGAATGGTATCACGTAACAGGTATCACTCCGGCATTGAGCGAAAAAATGTCTGAAGTAACTATAGAATCGGTCAAGAAAGCTCAGGAATACGATGTGACAGTGAGCTGTGATCTTAATTTTAGATCCAAACTCTGGAGTCAGGAAGAAGCAAAAAGAGTGATGTCCGAGGTTATGGAATATGTAGACGTCTGCATCGCCAATGAAGAGGATGCGGAGATGACTTTTGGCATAGAGAGCGGTTCTGATATTGAATCGGGAGACATAAATATCGAGGGGTACAAAGATGTAGCGCAGCAGTTAATCGATAGATTTGATGTTGATATGGTGGGCAGCCATCTCAGAGTGAGTCATAACGCCTCTGTTAATGATTGGGTGGTAGTTCTTTACGATGGGGAAGAATTTGTCAAGTCCACAGAATATAGAGTTCACATAGTCGATAGAGTCGGAGGCGGAGATTCCTTCGCCGGAGCCTTAATTTATTCGCAGTTGAGCGGAAAAGATCTGCAGGAAACAGTGGAGTTTGGAGCAGCCGCTTCGGCGCTAAAACAATCAATTCCTGGAGATTTCAATCACATGACTTTAGAAGAAGTTGAGGCAATAGCTGAAGGCCCGGCTTCTGGCAGGGTTAAAAGATAGACATAGATATTTTAAAGCCACTCCCCTTCGCGAGCTCAAAAGGGGAGTGGTAAATTTTTAATTGCAATATGAAATTTTACTGACAGGCATTTTGATGTTATAATTTATCAGGGTATAATATTTATTGTGGCAATAAAAACCAATAAATTTTGCAGTTAAAATAATTCATTTACGAACGGAGGGTAAATGAACATGAAGAAAAAAGATAAAAAGCCCGGTCAGCTGGTAAAATCGCTGGATAGAGCTCTGGATATTTTAGAAAGGATAATAGAACATAATAAACCTCTGGGCATAACTGAAATAAGTCAGGGAACAGATCTTCATAAAAGTACAGTCTACAGGCTGGTGGATACTTTATGTTACCGGGGATATTTATCTCAGGATCCGGAGACCGGCAAATATAAAATTGGCATGAAATTTTTTGAGCTGGGCAGCAGAGTGATTAACAATCTCGATCTGCGCACTCAGGCCAAACCCTATCTATACGAACTGGAAGATAAAACTGGCGAAACTGTACATCTGGGTGTGCTGGAAGACACTGAAATGATCTATATCGACAAGGTGGAAAGCCGCCAGACGATTAGAATGGAGTCGCAGGTGGGGAAAAGAGTTCATACTCACAACACTGCTCTGGGCAAGGTTACTCTGGCTAATTTGCCGGAAGAAGAGGTTGATCGGATTATAGAAAAGGCCGGTCTGCCCGAATATACTGAAAATACCATCACAGATAAAGATGTATTGAAAAGGGAACTGGAAAAAATCCAGGAGCAAAATTTTGCCCTGGACGATGAGGAGTCCGAGCTGGGAATAAGATGCATATCTGGCCCGATTTTTGGGCATGAAGGCAAAATAATTGCAGCTTTCAGCATTTCCGGACCAGCCAGCAGAATGACAGATGACAAAATTGAGCAGACGCAGAAAATCGTCAAAGATTACTCTCTGAGCATTTCACGCGCTTTTGGCTACTCTGAATATAATCAATACTAATTGAGATTCAATTTATAGCTGCAGATCTCTAAGCTCAATTGAAATCTCTCCTTCATGAGGAGTTTCCAGCCACAGATCAAGTCGGGCCAGACTATCGGCCTCTTCTGGAACCCCGGTAAAGCTCCAGCTAATATATTTGGATTCATTCCGGGAAATCATTTCGCTCAGTCTAGCTTCATCGCCGGAGGATTTGGTCCAATCACCTATGGTTACTTTTCTGCCCGTCATATCCCTGCGATCATCCTCGTGATCGTAAAAATATCTATTGCCTAAGATAAGCTCCAGCTCAGCATCATCTCTTTTGGCCCGGGCAGTTCCGCTGATGGTTGCTCTCCCATTTGATTTTTCCGCCCGTTCTATCTCAATTTTAAAATTTCTGGTTTCCAGGACTTCAATTGATGTCCTAGGAGGGTGTTGAAAAACCCCCCCATGATTTCCAGGCAAATATCGTCACAATTCTTATCATAATAACTCCCATAAACCCTGTTAATGCAGG
>NZ_FNGO01000038.1 GCF_900103135.1 Halarsenatibacter silvermanii
CAACAGCTCTTTTGGATCGTGTGGTTCACCATGCTCATATCCTTACTTTTACAGGAAAAAGCTACCGCTTTCAGCAGGCTATGGCCAGGAAAAACAAAAACAAAGAAGAATAAGCAATTTACATTTTTTGGTTACCCTTCTTTAAAGAAGGGTAACCGCTCCCAACCCGGACAACCGCACAACCATAAAGTCAAAACCAACATCAATACATTACCTGGGATGCTATGTAATTTTTAGTTTCCACACTCTGTACTTTTTATTTGCCAAACACAACTATGTAACATTTATTTTTGTGAGAAATTAGCTCATCATCCTTATTATATCAAATAAGAAGAGTAAAATTAGACAATTATTTAGATTTTATCGCAAGGTCAAACCTTGATTAACTGCTCAACAACGTACAACTAGTATTAAAAGCTTAACAGGACGCCGAAATTTTCTGAATATAGTTTAATAAATTTTTAAAGGAATTTTACAATAATATCTTTAAGTAAATATATACAAGACGAGACAAGGTTTAAGTATGCTAAAATTACAACGAACAAGAAAAGTAAATAAATAATTAATATAAGTTTTCTGGTTATATAATAAAATTTGAATTGAAAATCCTAAAAACATTGAGATTTTATGTTAAATGGAAGTTTAAGCAGTTTTGATCTTTTTTCGTCATATAGCTTGACTTTAACACCAGATAGCCGATTTTAGGGTGTCCACCCCCGATGATCCCCGGCAGCATGGGCTCGGGTTTTTAGAATCTCGCTAAAACATGGTGCCAAAAAATATAATATTACTTCATATTAACCCTTGCACTATATAATTATTGGTGATATTATTAAAAGTGCCAAGGGGGTGGATTAAAATTGTTCGTGCGAACTAAGAAAGTTAAGACTGGTGGCAAAACATATGAATACTATCAGATAGTCAAAAACACCTATAAAAACGGACAGTCCCGACAGAAGGTAATCTGCACACTGGGCAGTGTTGATGATTATGACCCCGAATTTGCTGATGAGCTGGCCGATACTTTATCGGAATTTACAGGCAAGGTAACGGTCCTAAGCTCTATGGATGATTGTCACCATATCTGGTCGAAAGAGTACGGCAGTGTATATGTGCTGGAAAAACTGTGGGAAGAACTAAAATTAACCGATATTCTCAGCACCTACCTTCAGGGCCGTGATTTTGAATTCGAAGTCATCTCCGCCATCAAAGCTATGGTCTTCAATAGATGCATCGCTGCTGAGAGCAAGCGTTCAACTTTTGACTGGATGAATAAAGATGTCCACCTCCCGGCAACAGAAGATTTAGAATTACATCACCTCTATCGCTCTCTGGATTTTCTTATTGAAAACAAAGAAAAGATTGAAAACAAAATCTATGACAATCTAAAGAATCTTTTCAACCTCGATGTAACGGTTGTCTTCTATGATTGCAGTTTAATTGACATGTATGGTGAGACACCTGAGTTAATACAATACAGTCGCAAGGGCAAACCCCAGGCACTTTTGAGTTTTGTTCTGAGCAGAGATGGTCTGCCCATAAGTCACAATTTACTGCCCGGTAATACCATGGATATCAATACCGTTATCGATGCCATGCAGGATCTAAAAAAGCGATACTCCATCGGCAAATGCATCTTTGTCGGTGATAGGGGTATGGTAAGCCGGGAAAAATTGGATGCACTTGAAGACATGAACTTTGATTTTATTGTCGGCGTCAAATCCAACCAGTGGAAAGAAGTCAAAGAAGAAGTTCTTACCACCAGAGGTCGTTATTCAAAAGTATCCGATAATCTTAAGGTAAAACAGAAAGAGATAGACGGTTATCGTTATATTATCTGTTACAATCCTGACCAGGCTGAACGAGACAGAAAAATTAGAGAATCCGTAATTGAGTCTTTAGAAGAAGAAATCGAAGGCCTGGATCCGGATTCCAAAAAAGCTGCCGAACTATATGGCCATAAATACAAGCGTCGCTTTTTACGCAAACTCAAAGACGGTACTCTCAAAATTGATAGAATGCAGATACGAAAGGATGAAAAATTAGACGGCAAGTATATTCTCTATACCTCCACCGATGAAGATGAACTGGATAAAGAAGAGATAGCCTCTACCTACAAAAAACTTAGCAATATTGAACGCTCTTTCCGCTCCTTAAAAAGCTTACAGCAAATGGAACCTGTCTATCATCATGCTGACCGCCGCATAGAAGCACATGTATTTATCTGTATCCTGGCCCATCTTTTAGAGCGGCTTATGGAAAAGAAGTTCACTAAAGAGAATCTGGACATGACTGCTGCTAAAGCTTTTGAGCATCTAAGCAGAATGAAACTTACCAAGACGGAGCTAAGGGACAAAAAGTTTTTAATTAGAACCGATACCACAGATGAGATGAACAAAGTCTTTAAAGCCCTGCACTATCAGCATCCCAAGCGGGTTCAGCATATCACAGAGGGCTAAAAAAGCTGGTGCCAAAATTTTAGGAGAGGTATGCCCTTTTTGCTCTTAGCTCAGGAATCTTTGGCACCGGTGGTGTTAAAGTCAAGTATAGATGTTTCTAAAAAACCGCTTTCAGCTTATTTTGTAGATTAGAAAAGTAAATTATATTGAAAAATCCGTAAATCATAAATATAATCTTTCAGCGAAAATACTGGAATGAAAATAGAAATTTAGATTTTAAATTAAACATAATACTCTTATAAGAACAAAGTATTTCTTAAAAATCTTTGCTTCTGACTATTTATATTTGTTCTGACTTGATTTTCCCTTGGATTTATTTTTTTGCAATTGTTTTGACAACAGAGGTTTCGCTTGCTCTAACAATGTCTGGTGGAAGTGTCAGTTTTAAATCATAGAATCTGGTTAATTATGTTTGACATATGTAAAATGATAATGACTTTTGAATTATTATAAAATTGGCCATTCGAGTAGGGTTAAAAACATATACCGTAGTGTTCTCGGTTTAATTATTGCTCTTTAGGCTTTAACTATACCCATTTGAATTACAACTTTTTTTATATGGGGCTTCCGCCCCTTCCTTAATTTTTAAATATTTATTCATTATAAATAAAATAGGGGGAAAAATTTATGGACTATTGTGTTGTGGGGGAAACAGGTATAAAGGTTTCAGAGTTGTGCATGGGAACTATGTCTTTTGGAGATATAGCTGATAAAGAAACTTCCAAAAAAATATTTAAAAGGTGTCGAGAAGCTGGCATCAATTTTTTTGATACTGCTGATTCTTACAGTAATGGTCGTGCCGAAGAGATTTTAGGTGAATGCATAGAAGGGTGTAGAGAAGACCTTGTCCTAACTTCCAAAGTATATAATCCTACCAGAGAGGATATCAATGCCCGCGGACTTTCCAGAAGACACATTATGGAGGCAGTAGAAGCCAGCCTGAAAAGGTTGGGAACTGACTATATCGATTTTTATTTCTGTCATCAATTTGATTCCAGGACAGCCATAGAAGAAACTCTGCGAGCTATGGATGATCTGGTGAGGCAGGGCAAAATTCTTTATCCAGCAGCCAGCAACTGGGCAGCCTGGCAGATTGAAAAGGCTCTGGGAATATCGCGCGAGAAAAATTTGGCCCGCTTTGAATGCATACAGCCCATGTATAACCTGGTAAAAAAACAGGCGGAAGTAGAAATACTGCCAATGGCTCAGGAGGAAAACCTGGGTGTAATAACCTACAGTCTTCTGGGGGCGGGTTTGCTGACAGGCAAATATAACAAAGATAATAAACCTCCCAAAGGCAGGCTGATTGATAACAATATGTATACTAGGCGATACAGCAGAAATTTTTATTTTGAGGTTGCTCAGAATTTTATTGAACATGCCCGGAAACAGGGCGTCAATCCCGTGGCCCTGGCTGTAGCCTGGGTCAAATCCCATCCCGGAGTCACAGCCCCCATTATAGGAGCAAGAAATGTGGAGCAGTTGGAAGATTCGTTAGCAACTGTTGACATCAATATGACAGAAAAATGGCGACAGCAAATTTCAAAACTGTCATTTACCCCGCCGCCGGCTACAGACCGACTGGAAGAAATCAAATAGAGGAGGGTTTTCATGCGCAGCGATAGAATTAGAAAAGGTGTTGAACGTACTCCCCACAGGAGTTTATTAAAAGCCTGTGGATATTCTGATCAGAAAATTTCTCAAACCTCTCATCGGAGTGGTTAATTGAAGAGTAAATGTTATTATCTAAAATTATATTGTTGATGATTAGTTAGAGGACACTATGTAAAGTTTTAGAAAGGCAATCTATAAGGGAAGCGTTTATCTTTTAAAATCTGAGACTTTGAAAAAACTTTTCAATTAAAAATCAACTAGGTAATTTTGACCACACCTCCTGTTCTTTGAAGGATTAAACCTAGAAAAAGGGGGAAATGAGAAACACAAACTAGTTTTAAGGGAATATTATTTTGTGTGCTTTTATAAGTAAAGTGTTTTATAAAAGGGATAACGATATTACGAATACTTTTTGCTATCTTTTTAGTGGTTAAACCTAAACAAAATTAATGTAATTTTTTAATTTATCAGGGGGGGTTCCATGAGTAAATTTAAAGTAGGTATTATTGAAGATGACCCGATGGTAGCTCATATAAACGAAGAATACACAAAAAGACTTAATGGTTTTACAGTAAAAAAAACAAAAACTTTAGAAGACATGAAAAAACAGCTTAACTATAAAAATTTTATAAAGGGATTAGATATTATATTATTAGATATTTATCTACCTGGCAGAAATGGAGATGAAATTTTAAGAGAAATCAGAAAGTTAGATCAAGATGTTTATATAATAATAATAACTGCTTCAGAAGATACTAATATAGTTAATAAATGTTTGAATTTAGGTATAACCGATTATTTAATAAAACCATTTAAATTTGAAAGATTTAAAAAAGCTTTTGAGAAAGTCATAAATGAAAACAGAAAAATTAAACAAAAAGAACGTTTTACTCAAGAAGATATCGATCAAATAATTTATCACCAAGACAAGGATTCTTCTCTTGAGAATGTTAGTATTGAAGAAAGTTTACCAAAAGGATTAAGTGAAACCACTCTAAAGAAAATTATGTGTTACTTGAAAAAAAATAAAGGCAAAAAATATATTTCTGAAGAAATCTCTGAATTTTTGGGGTTTTCAAGGGTGACAGTCCAGCGTTATTTAAATTATCTAGAATCACAAGGAGTTGTCAAAATTAAAACGGAGTATGGTAGTGTCGGGCGTCCTAAACATTATTACATATACGATCCCACGACAAAAAATCCTCTTAACCGGGAATTCCAAACTTAAATTAAATTTTATTTAGTTCTAAAACCTCTGTTAATAGGACTATTATGGGCTTTTCATAATAGCTTGCTATCTAACCAAACGGAGGGCAAGGGGGATTTATATTTGTTAGAAAAGATAAGTTTAAAACTAAAAATATCATTGTTAACTATTACAATAATTTGTATTATTTTAATTGCGGTAGGATATATAACAATTTCCTTTACAAGAAACATACATTTAAATAGACTCCAAGAAAATACTATGGATTTAGCTCAATCTGTATCAAAAATACCAGAGATACAAAATAGTCTTAAAAATAATAAGTCGACTGAAATACAAAATATAGCTGATAATATTAGAAGTAATACCAATGCAGATTTTGTAGTTATTATTGATATGGAGGGACGACGATATTCTCATCCATATAGAGATAGAATAGGGAAAGAGATAGTTGGAGGGGATGAAACAAAAGTATTAGAAGAAGGAAGTTCATATATATCTAGGGCAAAAGGGACATTAGGGGAATCCCAAAGAGCCTTTGTTCCAATATTTCACGAAGGAGAGCAAGTTGGAGCTGTAGTAACAGGCATATTAATGGAGGAAATAAATCAAAAAATAGCTCTAGTGACTGAAAGAATTTTGATAGCTTTACTAGTAGGGGTGATTTTAGGTATATTAGGGGCTATCGTATTAGCTAACAATATTAAAAAAAGTATTTTTGGACTTGAACCTTATCAAATAGCTAGAATTTTAGAAGAAAAAAATATTATAATAGATTCAATAAGAGAAGGAATTATAGCTATAAATGAAGAAGGAAGGGTCTCACTTATAAATAAAAAGGCTAAAAATATATTAAAATTAAAAAAAGAAGTGGTTTTAAATAAAAAAATTAAAAATATTATTCCTGATTTCAATTTGACGGATGTCCTTAAAACTAAACGCAAAAAGCTTGATAAAGAACAGAAAGTCAATGATACACTAATATTAACAAACCAACTTCCTATAAATACTGAACAAGGAATAAAAGGAGCGGTTGTTACTTTTAGAGAAAAAAATGAGGTTCAAAAAATGGCTCAAAGATTGACAAGAACGAAAAAATTAACTTCTTCTCTTAGGAGCCAAAATCATGAATTTATGAATAAATTACATGTTATATCTGGTTTAATCCAATTAGGGGAAAATGATCGAGCTTTAAACTTTATAAATAATTTTATTTCTGATCAAAAAGAAACCACAAGAAAAGTAATTGATAATATTAAAGTTGATGAAATTGCTGGATTGTTAATTGGGAAATATAATAAATCAAAAGAAAGAAATGTAAAATTTCAATTTGATTCAAGGAGCAACTTAGAAGGCCCTTATAATTCAGATGTTACAAATAGATTAATTTCAATACTAGGCAATTTAATTGATAATGGCTTAGAAAGTATTAAGCAAGATTTTGAAGAGAGGAAGCTGTATGTAGGTATTTTCGAAAAAGAAAGGGAAATAAAAATTTTAGTTGAAGACTCAGGTGTGGGGATAAAAGGAAATGAAGCAAAAGCTTTCGAAAAAGGGTATACAACCAAAAAAGGGTCCCGTGGGATAGGGTTGTCTTTAGTTAAAGAAAACATAGATATTTTAGATGGCACTATTGATATAGATTCTGAAAAGAATAATGGCACTAGCGTTACAATCAAGATTCCCAAAACTAATATGCTTACAGGAAACAATTATGAAAAATAGGTTGAAATTGTTCTTTTTAAATTTATCGACAAGTAGCTTGATATTTATAAATGAAAGTATATCTACAAAAAGAGAAATTGATTGTTATCTTTTATAAGCAATATTTGACTTTTTCAACTTTAAAAGTATCATACATGGTATCCATAAATTTAATATGCTTTTAAATTGATATTATTTAGCATGTTTTTCTTTTTTTGCTTTATTTTTTCTTCACAGAAATTTTTGGCCAACTCATATTTGTTTTGGCCTTTTCGTTGTTGACAACGTCCTTCTTCATATTCAGTTTGCTCTTGAGTTTTCGAGTACAAAAAAAATTGGAGAGGCCGTTTTGAACTTTTAATTTATAAAATCTAAGCCCTTTACGCGTGATGTAATAACTACCGGTAATCGCCTAGATAGATATAGGATTGGTTATCTTCGAGAGCAAAGCTTCTATCATAGACGATTGTAATCTTTGCTTAACGCCCTAAGCTATTTTTAATTTTTAAATTGAAGATAAGTTATCCTGATTTGAAGTATGTATGCTAGAAAGGCTTCCGGTACCGGAAGCCTTTCTAATTTTTTGGGAGCAAAGATTAAACATTAATCTTCAAACGGAATTTCTATATTTAATAAAGGAGCATGTTGTTGAGCACCATAAACATCAGTTTCTTTCCAAGAACCTGATGCCCAAGGCCTTAATATTGTAATTTTTATTGCTTTTGCTGGGTCGTATGGAATAATAGAAACTATTTTATCTTCTGAAATACCATAGAGGTTTGATATTTTTTCTTTATTAATTATATTTAGATTTTTGACAAGTTCATAATTGCTAAATTCTTTAAAAATAAGATCAAAAGTCAATTGATATGGTCCAGCATTTTTACTTCTGATTACATTTGTTAATTCTGAAATATTTTTCTTTGACATTTTAACTACCCCCTCCTATACTTTTTACTTCTATAGAAAATGGTTTGCAAGGGTCTTCTATTTTAGCAAGATGGTAAAGACTGAATTCATATACCTTTCCAGTTTTAATATCGGACGGAGAATATGGAAAAGCTAAATTTCCAGCAGTGGCCATTCTTCCTGGATAACCATAATGTAACATTGTACTTCTTGCGAAACTACAAATAGTATTAGCTAATTTTTGTGTATCGGCTACTATTTCAATAATTACACCAAGTTCATGAGAAGTTATTTCAGATTGGGGTTCAAGCTCTCCCATTACACCATTTTTCCCATACAACCTGAATTTAGTTTTATAACTTTCCTCTGGTATATCTTCAAAATTATCTCTAATCTCACTTACTATATGCTCAGTAATATCATCAATTTGATTAATCATTATTGGATCTCTAATACCGGCAATTGAAATAGTTCTATAGCCTACTTTTTTTGCCCCTTCAAGTTTTATATATAATTCTTTAGGTTCAAATTTAGAACCTGAAACCCTTACAGTTCTTTCATCAATATTTTCATATTTACATTTTTCTAAATTAACTTCTCCTCCTGGTTCATATAATCTAAGCGGATTTGTTTTTTCATATAAAGCTTCAGCAGCCACAGATAAAGTGGTACATTTTCTGTCAGGATTAGTTGGTTTTATTTCAAAACAATCATTTTTTAAAATTCCAAACATACAATCCTTTCCACTGCCAGGGTCTGCGGCTATTGCAGCACATTCAAGAATTTTACCCAAATGTATTGATAAACCTTTTGGAAAACCATTTTTTATTCCCATAGCAGCAAAAACCGCAGGATCATTAGCCCTCCCTGCCAAAATTACATCTGCTTCATCTAGTGCATTTTCAATGGGTTCCGTTCCCATTTGTGCTACAATTCTATTTGAATTTTTTACCTCTTCTTTAGAAAGGGGAGGGGCACCAGTCATAGGTTTGATATAATCATTATCAATTTTTTCTTCAACCCAATCTTTAGATATGTCTGCAAAAATATTTGCCATTTTAAAATTCAAGTTATTTTCTTTGGCTACTTCCCTAATTATATCTTCACACCAATTTACATGAGGTTTAGCTCCTGCTCCCCCGGCACTACCTATTATAAAGGGGATATTTTTTTCATCTATAGCTTTTAAGATTATTGTCAAATCTCTTTTAACAGCTTTTTTGTCTGTGAATGAGATGCCTTCCCCAAGATAATATGGTCCCGCATCGGTAGAACCAGCATCTACAGCAATAAAATCAGGTTCTAATTCCATTCCCTTTTCGAAAGATTTTTTAGGGAAACCATAACCCAAAATTCCAGTTGGTGATAATACTCTTAGTTCATTATTCATATATTTTACCCCCAAATTTATTCTTGTTATCAGTTGATTTTACTTTTACTTCAAGACAAATTTGCCACCTTCCATTAGTCATAAGGAAGGTGGCATTTTTAACTAATTGGGTTAAAATCTATCTCTTGTATAAATTTATCACAAAAATTGCGCTAATAAGCTTATTGATAATTGGCCTAATAAAAGCATAATTGCTCCGCCGATTCTTGAAGCTATCTGGGCAAAAGGCATAAGTTCCATTCTTTTAGCTCCAGCCAGTACTGCTATATCTCCAGAGCCTCCCATATTTGCCATGCATAAACCACCAGTCAGGGCAGATTCAATCGGATACAGTTTAAATAATTTACCAATTAAAGCTGCTCCCAATCCTGCTCCTCCAACAGTTAATAATGCTAAAAATAGATATTGGAGAGTAAGAGTTTCTACTAAAGTATCAAGTTCAAAATGAACCATACCTACACCTAATAAAAGAGGTCCATAAAAACCTGTTGCGATAAATTGATAAAAATGGCCTGCACTTTGCTCTGCTTCATCTGGGAGAATATTTGCAAACTTTATTGCTGCTGTCAAAATAATCATTAAGGCAAAATAATGTATTGGAATTAAAGCTTCAAGTAAAAATCCAGCTACAAGTAATACTACAGCAATAGTCCATCCCTGAACAATAGTTTTGTCAGTTAATTTTACTTTTATTTCTTCAATACCTCCTTCAGGAGTCCATCTTTCTTTAGGCATTAGTAATCCGTCGCCAGATAAGTTTGGATAAGTTTGTCCCAACCTATTTAAAACAGCTCCAATGACTATAGCAATAATATTTCCAATGACTACAGCCGGAATTAGCATGGAGAATATTTGATCAAAACCCATATCAGTTGCACCAGCATATATTTCGCTCATTGGAATAGCCCCAGCACCAAGTCCTCCACCTTGGATCGGATTTACTACTGTTAGTATTGCTCTAAATCCTCCATATCCAATTAAAGTTCCTCCTATAAATGTTATTACATATGCAAAAATTAAACCCCCAGCCAAAGCTGGCACATATAAAGGTAATGCTTTAACCAAATATTCACGAGGCATAGATAGAATACTGCCAGCAATTAATGCTGCTATACACCATACTAGCATATTAGTGGGAGCATGGTAGAAACCACTTATAGTCTCGTATGAAGCTTCAGGGATTATTTCAAAAAAGTCCATAACCCCTCCTACAACAAGGCAGAGAATCAGCCCTCCCCCCAACCAGTCTTTCCATATTGGAATTCTATCTCCAATAAAAACTAAAAATCCGGCTATTACCAAGAGGAAAGCTGTTCCCCCAACCATATTGTCTGGTAACATTTCCGTAAAAGTAGCAAGTAAAACTACAATTATTAGAGGCAGATATACCTTTAAAGGTATTCCATATGAAATAGTTTGGTTCCATAGATTTTCATCCTTTGTTTCTACTTTTTGTTTGTTATTTTCCATAATATCCCCCCAAAATATTAAAAATTATTTGAATGTATCTTCATTTTAATTATAGCAAGAATAACCCAATAATCAATAATTTTTAAATATATTAAATAAATATATTATTTTGTACATAAACAATCCAATAAAGTACAAATAACTTCGATGAGTTTAGTCAAGTCTGCCCCGTTTCTAACAAATCAAACAGATAGAGATATTGATTTTGTAGCCTCAGGAAGCTTGAGCTTTAATTTTCTATGCAGCCCCTTTCTCCTTCATAATAATTACTCATAAAAAACCTATCCGCTTATAATTCCATACGATGTGATCATACTACAACCTACAGAAAAGATTTAACTCTAACTGCCGATAGATGAACTGTAATAATCTCTCCTTCGTTTTATCAGTGCTTTTTCAATCTTAATATTGGATCCCAGCACCAGAAGAGATATAAATACCTTTATTGTCTCGGTACTTGATATATTTTAATCTCTTTCTCCAGCCCGAAAACTCTTCATTGCCTCCTCCATCTCCTCATCTACTATATGAGTGTATATCTGCGTGGTGGAAATATCCGCATGCCCCAATGCCTTCTGCACCAGCCTCAAATTTTTGGTCCGACGGTAAAGATCAGTCGCAAATGTGTGCCGGAAAGTATGCGGGCTTACATCTTTCTCAGTTATCCCCGCTTTCTCAGAATAGTTATATACCATCGACCTTACATTCCTGGGATCTAATTGATTGGCCGTTTTGGTAGTAAAAACTAAATCCACTTCCTCATTCAGTTTTTCATTCTGACTCCGCCGCCAGCTCTTAAGCTTTTCTAAAGTATCTTCATTCAGCCAGACAATTCTTCCCTTTTCGTTTTTGCTTTCCTTGATTTTAATCTCGCCCGTCTGCAAATTTACATCCTGCCAGGGGAGATT
>NZ_FNGO01000039.1 GCF_900103135.1 Halarsenatibacter silvermanii
GTTTCCAATGTCTATGAAAAACAGAGCATGATTGTCACCACCAACCTTGAATTTGGCCGATGGGATGAAGTTTTTGGTGATGAAAGACTTACAACAGCTCTTTTGGATCGTGTGGTTCACCATGCTCATATCCTTACTTTTACAGGAAAAAGCTACCGCTTTCAGCAGGCTATGGCCAGGAAAAACAAAAACAAAGAAGAATAAGCAATTTACATTTTTTGGTTACCCTTCTTTAAAGAAGGGTAACCGCTCCCAACCCGGACAACCGCACAACCATAAAGTCAAAACCAACATCAATACATTACCTGGGATGCTATGTAATTTTTAGTTTCCACACTCTGTACTTTTTATTTGCCAAACACATTTATCCGACCTCATGCAGCCAGAGATTATAATTTTTTCTCAGAAGCGAATAAGGATTGTTGTGACCTTCCCTCTCCAGAAGAAAGAACTAAACATTGAAGACCGCGCACCGATCGGGATGAGGCAGAGCAGGTTTTGGGGATAATAGAGAAGGCAGCCCGCGATCTGCAGGTCGAGGGCTTGAATCTATTTTTTAAATGCGGTCTGTCCGTTAAAGACAATAATAAAAATATATAAAGGATCATAGACAGAGCCCAGGTGGAAATGCAGAACCTGTAATTGAGATTATACTTGTTCTCGTTCTCACTCTTTGCTATAATTGTATCGAAAAATATCAGCATCTTTTATATATTCGATAAGTTCATATTATAAAATATATGGAAAAAAGCTTCGGCGATCACTGTCAGGCAGGCCCTGGAGGAGTTTGATTCTGTAGATGTCGTTCTCGATGATGAGACAGCTGCTGATAATGTCTATAGGATGGCGGAAAATTCGGGTTCTGCGGTGAAGAGAGAAAATAAAGATGAGGAGATCTTTTAGAGCTCTTCTGGAAATACAGGTTAATGCCTATAAAAGCTATGCCGACATATAAACATAACTTATAATAAATATAGCTATTACTTATTAATATATAAAAATAATAAAAGGAGGAAATCAGATTATGGACAACAGGAAATTCATCATCTTATCTGGAGGAATTATAGGTATTCTGGCTTCGCTGCTGGTCTATCTGGGCAATCCCAGCAATATGGGTATCTGTATGGCCTGCTTTTATCGCGATATTGCCGGAGGGCTGGGGCTGCACAGGGCCGATATAGTACAGAACCTCAGACCGGAAATAGTCGGTTTTGTTCTGGGGGGATTTGTGCTGGCCAAATCCAGGGGGGAGCTAAAACCCAGGACCGGTTCCAATCCCCTGCTCAGATTTTTACTGGGGGCTTTTATGGCCATAGGAGCCCTGGTCTTTCTGGGCTGTCCCTGGCGGATGATCCTGCGTTTGAGCGGCGGTGATCTCACGGCTCTGGGCGGTCTTTTCGGTTACATAGCGGGAATATATATCGGAGTGGTCTTTCTCAGAAAAGGATTTTCTCTGGGCAGAGCCCATTATGATCTGGAACCTGCCAGCGGCTATGTTATACCCCTGATATTTCTGGGAGTTATGGTGCTGAGGCTGGCAGGCCCTGAATTCATATTTCTGAGTGAGGCCGGCCCGGGATCAGAATTTGCACCTGTATCAGCTGCTCTGCTGGCAGGCCTTGTTGTGGGGGGGCTGGCCCAGCGCAGCCGCATCTGTACAGCCGGTGCTATAAGGGATATGTTTCTGATAGGTGATAATCATCTGCTCAATGGAATTATAATGATCTTTCTTCTGGCTCTGGCTGGAAATCTGGTGCTCGGGCAGTTTACTCTGGGCTTTGCCGATCAGCCCGTGGCTCATAATGAATTCACCTGGAATTTTCTGGGGATGGTCATAGTGGGCATAACGGCAGTTATGCTGGGAGGCTGTCCGCTGCGCCAGACCATACTTGCCAGTGAAGGTGATATGGATGCAGGTCTGGTCATTTTTGGCCTTATAGTAGGTGCGGCCTTTTCCCATAACTTTGGACTGGCAGCTTCACCTGAGGGAGTTGCTTTCAACGGACGTCTGGCCGCTGTCCTCATACTCCTGGCTATTCTAATCATCGGTGTGGTCAATATTCGCTGGAACAGAAAATAGAAGATGTGAAGGTATTTAACCTAAAATCTAAAATAATTATATAAGGAGGAAAAGTCATGTCACATAAAACCGTGGATACAAGCGGACTTTCCTGCCCTCAGCCTCTGATGATGGTAAAAGAAGCTCTGGAGGAGAGCAAGGATGAGTTTGAAGCTATCATCGATACCGAGGTGGCCCGGGAAAATATCACCCGTTTTCTGGAAAATGAAGATGTAGATTTTGAGATCGAGCCTGAAGGGGATAATTATATATTCCATATAAATTCTTAAAGATACTGAGGAGAGTGAGCACTATGGTTGATTCGGAAGAAGAATACAATGATTTCCTTGTTACTTTTCATGCTACCTCAGCTGCCATGAGATGTGAGAAAATCTGCCAGCAGTCCGAGCTCGATGCTCATCTGCGGCCGGTGCCGCGCGATATCAGTTCTTCCTGCGGCCTGGCCCTGGATGTAAATGAGGTGGCGCTCTGTGATCTCGAAGAGACTCTGAATAACAGCGATATAGGTGTGGAAGCTCTTTATTCCTGCCGCGAGGATGAGTTTGTGGAGCTGGAGTTTTAGCTGTGAAGCTAGATAACGGGAAAGGAGGATTAGATGGCTTCTATATATCTGGATAATGCCGCAACCAGCCATCCCCGGCCCCGGCCGGTGGTCGAGGCGGTGAGCGGCTATCTCAATGAGCTGGGGGCAAGTCCAGGGCGCAGCGGACATCGACCATCGCTGGAATCCGGCAGGCTTGTGCTGGAAACGAGAGAGCTTGCTGCCGATTTTTTCGGCGCTTCATCTGTCGAAAACGTCATATTCACCGCCAATGTAACCGGGGCTTTGAATATAGCTCTCAAAGGTTATCTGCGGCCCGGTGATCATGTTCTGACCACCCGTTTTGAGCATAATGCAGTCCTGCGCCCCCTGCACAGATTGAAGGAGGAGAGGAATATCGAGATAGATTATTTCCCGGTTGACAGCGGCGGCAGCATAGAGAGAGAAGATTTTGAACAGCTGCTGCGGGAGGACACTTCGCTTGTGGTC
Organism: Halarsenatibacter silvermanii; assembly: GCF_900103135.1. Lineage (NCBI taxonomy): Bacteria > Bacillati > Bacillota > Clostridia > Halanaerobiales > Halarsenatibacteraceae > Halarsenatibacter > Halarsenatibacter silvermanii. The sequence continues at coordinate 3,111 of NZ_FNGO01000039.1, forward strand.
ATAAATCACGCCTCAAATGTAACGGGTGCTGTGCTCGATATCCTCCCCCTGTCCGAATGGTGTGGTGAGTACAATCTGCCGCTCATGGTCGATGCCGCTCAATCGGCGGGGAGTCTCGATTTCCCCTGGGATAAACTCGACGCGCAGTTTCTCTGTTTTACAGGACATAAGGGTCTTATGGGGCCGCCGGGGACCGGAGGCATGATAATAGATCCGGAGATGGTTGAGCGGACGAAGAGCTTCATAGAGGGAGGGACCGGCAGCAAGTCAGATAAGCTCACACAGCCGCAGGTTCTCCCCGACAAATATGAGGCCGGAACTATGAATACCGCCGGTATTGCCGGACTGAATGCCGCTTTTAAATATCTTGCAGATGAAGGTCTGGAGCAAATTATTGAGAAAAAGAAAAGACTGACAGAAAAACTCTGCCGGGGAATGGAAGATATACCGGGTATCGAGGTTTTGGGGCCCGGACCCGGGGAGAGAAGAACGAGCACGGTCTCTATAACCTGGAGTGATGGCGATACAGCCGAGCTTTCGGTAAAGCTGGACAGGGAATACGATATCATGACCAGATCGGGCCTGCACTGTGCTCCTCTGGCCCACAGGGAGCTTGGGACCTATCCCCGGGGAGCTCTGCGCTTCAGCACGGGCCATTTCAACAGCGGGGATGATATAGATAGAACGCTGGCAGCTATTAAGGAGATTCTGGGCTGAGCCAGCCTGATATTCTGACAGTGGTGCAGGTGACAGGAGGTGTTTTATTATGAGCGCTGATCGCATTAAGCTGACAGAAATGAGCTCCAGCTCCGGCTGAGCAGCTAAAGTGGGGCCGGAGGATCTGGCCGAGATACTGGCGGGGCTGGACTTCAGCAGCGATGATGAGGATCTTCTCATCTCGCTGGCCGATAGCGATGATGCACTTGTCTACAGATTGAACGAGGGGCAGGCTCTGATTAAAAGTCTCGACTTTTTCACACCTGTTCTCGATGATCCCTATCTCTACGGACAGGCTGCTGCTGCCAACTCACTGAGCGATATCTATGCCATGGGAGGCAGGCCGATGCTGGCGCTGAATATATGCTGTTTTCCCGGCAGCCTGGAAAAGGAAGTTCTGCAGGAGATATTAAAAGGCGGTGTGGAGAAGACCAAAGAGTCCGGTGCTATTCTGGGGGGCGGTCATACCGTCGAGGATGATGAGCCCAAATACGGACTTTCGGTTGTGGGCACAGCTCCCCCCGAAGATATTATCTCCAACGGCGGCGCCGAGCCCGGAGATAAGTTAATTCTCACCAAGCAACTCGGCACCGGAATCATGGCCACCGCCCTCAAAGCTGATATGATCGAGGGAGCTGCTGACAGAGAATTTGTGCGTTCCATGCTGCGCCTCAATGAAGCGGTTCTCGAGCTTAGAGATGATTTTGCAGTTAAGGCAGCCACAGATGTCACCGGCTTCGGCCTGGCAGGTCATCTGCTGGAGATGCTGAATGCCAGCGGTGTCGGCTGCAGGGTTTTTGGTGACAAACTTTCTTATTTTGCAGAGGTTCCCAGATTTATAAATATGGGTCTGGTACCTGGCGGACTGCATAAAAACCGTGACACCTTTTCCTCCAGCGTGGAGATTACGGATAACGCTTCCGCAGAAATGCTGTTGAATGATCTGATCTATGATCCCCAGACCTCGGGCGGTCTGCTCCTGGCTCTGCCTGCTGGCCAGGCCGAATCCGCCCGCGATCTGCTGCTGGATGCAGGTGAAACGGCCAGAATTATTGGCCGGTTTACAGACTCTGAGCCCGGCATCGTGGTAGAGTAAGGTCAAAGAGCCTGGTCTGCCGGGATCGGAGCCATCTTTGCCCTGACCGAAACCAAACAGCCCCCTGCCAGTACTGGCAGGGGGCTGGGCCCGCTGAGAGCCCTGTGAGAAGCCGGATAGGATTGGCGGGGCAGTAGATGAGATTGATTTTAATATTTTGCTCTCCAAATTTAAAAAATGGCTGAACCAGCAGATCTGGTTCAGCCATTTTTTATGCCCATAAAATTTGCTATAAATTCATTTTCAGGCTGGTTATAAATTTATTTGGGAGTTCCTATCTGTTTAATTTCTCCCTGGTTCATAACAACAACTCTATCAGAAAGACTCATGGTTTCTTCCTGATCGTGAGTAACATATTCCTGCCCCATGAGCGCAGCTCTTTCTATCAGGGGCTCACCTGCATAGAGAAGATTGGCCGACCCGCCCCCATCGAGATTGAGGGCATAATAATAACCCTGTTTTCGGGCCAGTTCAGCGAGCTCGGACAGTGTCGCTCCGGCGGACATACCTATCTCCGTGGACATCCCATCACAATTTCCAGCGGAATCCACAGCTAAAGACCGACCTTCCACAGCGATGATACCCAGCTCACCTTCAGCGGTAATCCCCAGCATCATGCGAGCTGCCCGGGTCCTATCCACATCATAAAATTTATAGTGGTTGATAGATGAGGCTATAAAATTTTTCACAAAGTAGGGGAGGAAATTATTTTTCGGCGTAGAATAATATATTTAGACGGGATATGTTTAAAAAACATATTTTTTTGGGATTGTTATGTTTGTCCCAACATAATACCAGCAAAATAGGTGATATAACTATGTCAATTTTTAATTTCAAAGCAAGAATTGCGGTTACTCTGGTTCTGGTTTTAATGATCTTTATGGGAGCGGCAGTAACTATGCAGGTGGAGGCAGAATCCTTAACACTGGCCACCACCAGCAGCACCGAAGACTCGGGACTTCTGGGTGAGCTTCTGCCGGTCTTTGAGGAGAGAACGAGCTATGATGTAGATGTGATAGCGGTGGGAACCGGTCAGGCTCTGGAGACTGGCCGCCGGGGCGATGCCGATGTGCTGCTGGTGCACGCACCTGAGCTGGAAAAGGAATTTGTGGAAGATGGTTATGGAACCGATAGATATTACATAATGAACAATGACTTTATAATTGTGGGGCCTGCAGATGATCCGGCCGGTCTGGCAGAGCTGGATACCACCGAAGAGGCCATGTACGCCATCAAAGAGACGGGAGAAGCCGGCGAGCTGACCTTTACCTCCCGTGGTGACGGATCGGGCACTCATTTTCAGGAGGAGCAGCTCTGGCAGGCAGCGGAAATCGCTCTGGAAGCAGAGGTAGAGGGCAGAAGCTGGTACAATAGCCTGGGTCAGGGCATGGGCCCTACTCTGACCGCGGCCAATGAAATGGGCGCCTATACTTTAACCGACAGGGGAACATTTCTCTCCATGCAGGATGAGCTGAACAATCTGGAAGAAATTTTTGCTGGCCCGGAAGAGCTCGATAATCCTTACAGCATCATGCCCGTCAATCCTGAGACGCATGATGTCGATTATGAGGGAGCCCTTGGGCTCGTCAAGTTTTTTCTGGAAAGAGAAACTCAGGATATGATAGGTGAATTTGGGGTTGAGGATTACGGAGAACCTCTCTTCCTGCCCGGTCTTTTCTAAGCCCTGAAATTTCTGTCCTGACTGGCACTATTAGTTTCCCCGGCAAATTCAGGAATCTGCCATAAATCGCCTGCATGCTTGCATCCACTGCTCGTTCGATCGCTGAGAGGCTCCTTTCCCTGGTAAAATATATTAAACCCTCATCGGACCTATTCGGATGACAGGAAAGGAGTCTCTCCTTCTTTATTGAATTCTTTAATGAGAAAAAAATTTATAGTGAACAAAGCTTTATATTTTAACGATTGAGGGTAAGAAGAACCCAGTGATAAATCCGGAGGTATTTCATGGGTACATTATTTGAAGGGCTAATAGAAGCACTGCACTTATTGATAAACCTGGACTCCCAGGTGCTGGAAATCATCATCCGTTCCCTGCAGGTAACGGGAACAGCCCTGTTTTTCTCTATTGTCATAGGAGTCCCCCTGGGGACTTTGATGGGCATGGTTGATTTTCCCGGCAAAAAAATAGTTACAGCCTTGCTCTATACCGGCATGGGTTTTCCCCCGGTGGTGATAGGTCTGTTTGTTTTCATTCTGTTCTCCGCCAGCGGACCCTTTGGCCAGCTGGGCTGGCTTTTCACAACCAGAGCTATAGTCGTCGCGCAAACAATTCTGGCTCTACCCCTGGTTACCAGTTTTGTCATGACCTCTGTCATGAGCGTTGATGATAACCTGATAATACAGATGCGGGCCCTGGGAGCCAGCAAAAAACAGCTGTACTGGGCGGTAATAAAAGAAGCAAAACTGGGGGCTGTTGTGGCTATAGCTGCAGGTTTTGGAGCTGTGATTTCTGAAGTAGGGGCTGTCATGCTCGTGGGAGGCAATATAGAAGGAAAAACCCGGGTGTTGACTACTGCTATAATGCTGGAAACCCGCCAGGGACGATTTGGGCTGGCCCTGGCACTGGGTATTATTCTGCTGGCTATAGCTTTTATCACCAATATTATTATGATGAAATTTCAGCAGAGGGAGATAAAATAACATGTCGGGTTCGGTATACAGCGTGAAAAATTTGAGTAAAAAATATGATGGCAAAGAAGTTTTGAGCCTGGATGAATTTGAACTTCATCAGGGCGAAGTTTTCGGGCTGGTAGGTCCCAGTGGAGCGGGAAAGAGCACCTTCCTGCGGCTGCTGAACTTTTTAGAAAAACCCACCACAGGAATTATCAGTTTTAACGGGGGGAAATTTGATCGAGAAAATCAGCCTGATTTAAAAACGAGAAGAAAGGTGACCACCGTTTTTCAAAAACCGGCTCTTATGAAATCTTCGGTCTGGAAAAATGTGCTTTATCCTTTAAAGATACGCGATATCAAAATCGACCGCGAGCTGGAGCAAAAAGCTGAAGAGTTGGTATCAGATATCGGGCTGGAAGATTTGATAGATAAGAGGGCTGATAAACTTTCCGGGGGAGAAGCCCAGAGAGTGGCTGTAGCCCGGGCTTTAATTTTTGAACCGGATGTTCTGCTGCTCGATGAGCCAACTTCCAATCTGGATCCCACCAATATCAGCATAATCGAAGACAAAATAAAACAGTACAGCGAAGAGAAACATAAAGCAATCCTGATGGTTACTCATAATATATTTCAGGCCAGGAGGCTGGCTGACCGTGTAGGTCTGATGCATCGGGGTTGTTTTATCGAGGTTAAAGATAAGGATACATTTTTTTCTTCGCCGGAAAATGAACTGACCGAGAGATTTTTAGAAGGAGATCTGCTGAATAAGGAGACCTGCTGAACTGAAGACAGGAAGATCCTACAGGAAGATGCTAATGTAAAGACAGATTAAAATATCAGACAGATTAAAATATCATTGGAGTTAACTCACATATTATGGAGGGAAGGCAATGAAAGAGTCCAACAGCAAGAGCAAGCAGCAGCCCCAAAACTGGTCGGATTTTCGTTTTACGGCAGAAGAGGCCGCCGGTGCTGTAGGTGATTTCGGCACTTTATTCCCCATAATTATCGGGGTGGCGGTAGTTACCGGACTGGATTTAGGACCTATTTTGTTATTTATGGGGTTGGCCTATCTGGCCACCGGTTTATATTATCGGCTTCCCATGCCGGTTGAGCCGATGAAATCTATTGGGGCGGTGGCGATCGCCGGAGAATTAAGCGCCGGTGAGATCAGAAGTGCCGGTATTATGATGGGAATTATTCTTCTGGCTCTGGGATTCGGCGGCTGGATCTCTATCCTGCGCGAAAAAATTCCCGGCTGGCTGATCCGGGGCATCCAGCTGGGTCTGGCAGCAATTCTGCTCCAGCAGTCACTGGCTTTTATTCTCAGCGATCCGGTTCTGGGCACTATTTCTGCCCTGATCATAGTCGGGTTTACCTTTTTGCCTATTTTAGATATATCTTCCCTGGTGGTTCTGGGTATCGGCATTATAATAGGTTTTCGTACCCTGGGAGGTATCCCTCTGCATATCATCTCCTTATCACCGCCAGCACTCCCCGGCCTGGAAACCTTTTTGCCGGGGCTAATTCGGGGAACATTTCCCCAGCTGCCCCTGACCGTGGGTAATGCCGTGCTGGCCACATCTCTGATGATTACAGACCTTTTCAATAAAAATGTGGCTGAAGAGAAATTGGTTAAAAGTATGGGGGCTTTCTGTCTTCTGTTTGTACCACTGGGTGGTTTCCCCATGTGCCACGGAGCCGGTGGACTTGCCGCCCAGTACAGGTTCGGGGCCAGGACTGGAGGCTCCAACCTTATTTCAGGCACCATCCTGTTGATAATGGGAATCTTTTTCGCTTCACCCCGGCTGATAGAGTTTTTCCCCTACGGAGTTCTGGGGGCCCTGCTGGTATTTTCCGCGCTGCAGCTGGCCCGCTCCGGTAAGCAGACCGATCGTCCTGTGCTCAGTTTGCTCACCGCAGGTCTGGCCTTGCTGGCTGATATCGGAATTGCCTTTCTGGTGATGGCAGCAATTTCCGCTATATATGGATTTTACAAAAAACAGATTAAAACCTGGTAATGCAGATAGCTACTATAATAGCTACTATAATAACTAAAATCTTCGCCTCTCTTTATTCAATTATCTGCAAAAATTCCTCTTCATAACTCTTTTCCAGCTCCTGCTCAACTCTGGCTTTAAATGATTTATAACCTCTCATCAAATTTCTGCCTCTTTCTGTCAGAGTGCTGCCTCCTTTTTTGCCTCCTCCAGTTTCTCTGTGAATTAGTTTGCTGTCCAGCCTGTTTTCGATCTTCTCTATTTTTCCCCAGGCAGTCCGGTAGGACATATCAAGCCGGGCAGAGGCCTGATTGAGAGATCCGGTTTCCTCTATTTTTTGCAGGAGCTGCAAAAGACCTTCTCCAACAATCTGCTCGCCTTCTTCGTTTTCTATCCACAGTTTTAATCTGGGCTGCATGCATCATCACCTCACAGCTAATATTATGTTTAATCATCATTAATCTCCGATAAAAAGTTAACCTCAAATACAATATCATTATAACAGGAATCGGGCTGCAATAAAATTTCATTAACAACTTTATCAAACTTATAAGGGTTCATATTTTTACAAATAAACCCAAAATTGTGCATCTGATCTTGCAAAAAACATTTGAATATTAATTTGGGCTTTTTTCGTTGAAAATCAGCTATGATATGCCGGTGATATAAAGAGGTAGTAAAATCAATTTACCCCGGAAGTAGTGGTATATAGGTTGATGAGTGAAAGATAAAGTAGACAGGCAGAAATATTGACCCCAAACAAATAAATAAGGGGTGAAATTCCTCCTAATTCTTGATATAATGGTAATAAGCGAAATCACCAAAACAGAAAAGGAGGAATTTCACCCTATGGCTATTATACCAAATAAAAGACTATTTGGCTACCGTGAATGTGAAGATTTGGGAGATTTAGCAAGACTAAAACTGGTGATAGAGATTTTACCTGACGAAAAGCTGATGAAGCATCTTGAAAGAAAGAGAAAACACGGCAGGAACGATAATCCCATCAGAGGAATGTGGAATTCAATTCTGGCAGGAATAGTATTTGAACACGAATCTATTGAGAGTTTAAGAAGAGAGCTTAAAAGGAACGGACAGCTAAGATATTTATGCGGTTTGCCTAATGGTACCCCTTCAGCTTCCGCCTACAGCCGTTTTTTAGACAAGTTAATGGAAGAGGAGCATTTTGAATATATTGAAGAGATGTTTGAGGAACTGGTAGAAAAATTAAAGGAATTAATAGATGATTTTGGAGAGGTTATGGCAGTAGACGGCAAAGCCGTAGAGAGTTTTGCCAATCCTCATGATTATGATAAAGAAGAACTGAAAAAGAGAAA
>NZ_FNGO01000040.1 GCF_900103135.1 Halarsenatibacter silvermanii
CCCAGTAGTTTATAGCATTTTTGACCTTTTATATCTTCCGGGGGCATATCTAATTGCTCATATCCCGCTTTATTATAGCGCATTATTGTATGGTCGGGTTTTTGTATGCCTATAATATCAGGTATGTTATTTAAAACTCCCTCTAAAAGCCTGTTTTTTTCTTTTATCTCCTCTTTCATCTTTCTCGTCTCGGTTATATCTTCATGCATCACTACAGCTTTATTTTCTGCAAATACTTTTGCCTTCAGCTTAAACCAGTAATCTTTTTCATGCGAATGACAGGGATATTCTAAAGTGAAGTTATCCCTCTCTCCCGCCAGCACTGCCTCTATACCCTCAGCTGCTTTCCTTGCTGTTTCAGCATCTTCTCCTTTAACATCTTTCATCGTCTTTAAGTAATCTTCTTCCAGGCCATAATTATCCCAGGTCATATCATTGGATTGAGCAAATTCTATCCAGGCTTTATTTACAAATATAATTTTACCTTTTTCATTTAATACTGCTGCATTTTCATCCATAGTATCAATAAAAGATAAAAATTCTTTGCTTATCTCATAATCATCAGAGAGGAGTTGTTTGGAATTTATCTTCATATCGTCACCTCTTTTACAGATTGGATTAACTCCAATAATTAAAAAAATATTAATAAAAATAAACCTGTTAAAGATAGAAAAAATTTCTTCTTTGCTTTTGCTAATTATATCATAAACTTAAATCAATTTATAACCCCTATTTATCTTCTAAACACTTTATAATTTCTTTGACAATTTTCTCATTTAATAATATAATATATTATATCAAAAACAATTATCAATTTGATTTATTTTGGGAAAACAAAAAGATGAAAAATTTTGAGAATATAGTTTTGAATAATTTGGGTGAAATAATAATATATATGTCTCCGGATTTCAGGATTGAATGGTGCAATCAAAAAGCTTTGGAGTATTTTGGCTCGAGCATGGATGAATTAAAAGGGAAATACTGTTATGAAAAGTGGGGTTTAAATGATTATTGTGATACCTGTCCTGTTCAACAGGTCAAAAATAACAGGGAAATAGCAAGCTCTGTAATTGAAAAACCCGACGGCAGCTACTGGAAAATGAAAGGTATTCCTGATATAACTGAAGAAAATGAATGATCTGATTACCAAACCTATCGATGTCGAGAGTATGTTGAAGAAAATTAAAATTTGTATAACAGGGGGAGAATTGCATGTCCAAAAGTGAACAGGAATATATTGATATAGAGGAAAGCATCTGCCAGCTCATGGGCAGAAAAACTTTGCTGGCCAAAACCGCAAAAATATACGAGAAAGATTATCAATCACAGCTGGATCAGCTGCAGAGATTTATTGAACAAAAAATTCCCGGCAGATTAGAAATGCTGCTCATAAAATTAAAGGCACTTTAAGCAATTTTGCTGCTGAAAAAGCCTATAATCTAGCCCAAAAAATAGAAACCAAAGCGAAAAAGGGTGATCTGGAAAATCTGTGGGAGGATTATGAACAGCTTGAACTGGCAATGAAGAATATAGCTGAAAGTTTAAACGAATTCAGAACAGAAATAAAATAATTACACCGCCAATCATGGCCAGGCCCCGGCCTTTTTCCTGCCTCTACCCACAAAAAGAAACTCAGAGCTCAAAAGCAGATAGATGATTTTCACTACCCTTTCTTAAATTCATAAATACAGTTTCAACATCAGGAGTAGCTCTTTCAGCTTTTGTTTCTAAATCTTCAATATCTTTAATTCACTCCATTAACTGATAGATAGGAGCTCAATGATTGCAAAACCACACAGGAGATAGCTTTTGAATATATAATAATAATATTAGGAGTATAGTATATTATAACCAGATTTTTTAAAATTACAAACAGGAGGTATTTTAATGAAAATTAAGCTTCTGGGAATCATGCTGATTCTGGCCTTCGCACTGGTTTTTAGCCCGGCTAATGTGGAAGCTCTGCCGGAGGATATGCCGGAAAAACCGGACCAGCTCGAAATTATCGGACTCGATATCGATGTCGAGCAGTTCGGAGAGGGCGTGGAAAATTTCGAGGAAGAATACGGCATCGAGGTAAACTGGATGGAATATCCTTACGGCGATCTCCGGGATCAGATCACCACCAGCATCCACGGAGGGACTGAATTTGATCTCTACATGATGAGCAATTCCTGGCATCCCGAGCTGGGCCAGCTGGGCATGGCTGTTCCCCTGGGAGATGTAGCTTCTCAGGAGACCCTCGATGAGATAAATGAAAGATATTTCGAAACCACCGTCGATTTTGTCAGCTCTCACGGCGAACAGTGGGCTCTTTCTTCCCGGCACTGCTTCCACCATCACCTTTTTCTATAATGAAACCATGCTCAACGAATTGGGCTATGATGAGGCGCCTGATACCTGGGATGAGATGCTCGATATTTCCCACGAGGCCATAGATGAAGGCCTGGCCGAGTACGGATTTTTCCCCGGATATCTCGCCGGACATGAAGACGGCATGGTTCAGTTCGATCTTATGCTGAAGCTGCACGACGGCCAGTGGATGAACGAAGATAAAACCGAGTGGACTTTTAACGATGAGGCCGGCGTGGAAGCTCTGACCCAGATGAAAGAACATCTGGATGAAGGTCTTATTCCCGAGGCTTCCCTGGAGCAGAGCGACTGGGATAACATGCATCTTTTCCTCTCGGGCGAAACACCTTTCGAGATCAACTGGAATTTTGTCCATCAAATGGCTATAGATCCCGAGCAGTCGGAAATTATCGATGATTTTTCCGTGGGACATGTGCCCGGTATAGAAGGCAAAGAAAGAGATACCTACACTGTTTTGGGCGGCGGCGGCTATGCTATCTCCCCCACCACCCGTTCAGAAGAGTGGTCTTTTAAACTTCTGGACTATATGCACAGAACTGATGGCGCCGTAGGTGTAATGGAAGAACAGGGCGGCGCTGAAGCCACCATGATCGACACCTACGAAAATCCTGAAGAATACGGTTTTTCGCCGGATGAATACGAAATGATAGACGTCTTCCGGCAGCAGCTCGAATACGGCGGAGTTCGCCCCAGCGATTATCTCACCTGGTATTCCGAATTCAGAGATAATATCTTTACTCCCGCCATGCACAGAGCTTTGCTGGGAGAACAGGAAATCGAAGAGGCCTTAGATCAGGCCCAGGAGGAAGCTCAGCAGATGCTGGAGGCAGAAGGTCTGTAAAGAACAAAAAAAGTCTATAGGTGCAGGAATATCTGTTAATCAATATGTCTATCTATAAATATATCTACAAACAGACGGGATAATCCATATACCTCCTGTCCCCTGTCTTGAGGGAGGGCAGGAGGTTTTCTGCTTTTAATTTTTCGATGCTCAAAGGAGGGATCGTGTTTGCTGAAAAAAGAGATCGGTGAAGGAAAGCTGGGCATTCTCATGTCCACTCCCGCCATGCTTTTGATAATTTTAACTGCTGTCATACCCATAGCCTATGCTTTTTATCTCAGCACCCAGGATATTCACGGCATCATGAATCACGGTTTTGTGGGGCTGGAAAATTACCAGCATATAATCGAATCAGGCCGACTGCAGTCAGCTTTGATAGCTACTTTGCTTTTTGGGGGCGGAGTTATCGTCTTTCAGATGATAGCTGCCATGATCATCGCTCTGGCCTTAAATGTCAAATTTATCGGGCGCAATGTGGTCCGCTCTTTGATCTTGATCCCCTGGGCTATTCCTACCGCCCTGGTGGGAGTGATGTGGAGCCGCTTTCTGGCGGGTACCGACGGCTATTTCAATGCCACTTTGCGGCTTTTGGGACTTTTGGACGGAGAGATGAACTGGTTTTTAGATAGAGGCCTGGCCATCATGATGGTGGTGCTCGTCGATTCCTGGAAGTTTACCTCCATCTTTGTGATGATCTTTCTGGCGGGTCTTCAGGCCATACCCACCAACTTTTATGAAGCAGCTTTGGTGGATGGAGCCAGCCGGCTGCAGAGATTTATCCATCTGACTCTGCCTTTGATGAAACCGGTAATACTGGTGGCTTTAATCATGCGCACCATCTTCGTCTTTCATGCTTTTGATCTCATATATATTCTTACCGGCGGCGGACCGGGAGATGCCACCCGCGTGCTCGCCTATTATACCTATCAGGAAAGCTTTACCTTTTTGCGCCACGGCCGCGGAGCCTCAGTGGCTTTCATACTCTTTTTGCTGACGGGAATTGTAACTCTAATCTATATCAAAGTGCTCGGCGCCAACGAGTAAATGTTCTGCAGCGAGGTGATATAAATTGAATGAATTATCGGGCTGGTTGAAAGTTCTGCACAGACTGGTGGTATCCTTTGTGGTCATAGGCATCCTGCTTCCTTTTTACTGGATATTCGTCATGAGCGTAACTCCCCAGCGCTATATCGCCGGCCGGGCTATACCGGCTATGATTCCGCGGGAGGTTTCCTTTGAAGCCTTTGCTCAGATTTTGGGCTGGGCCGAGGTCGAATCCTCCCAGGCGCAGCGGGCTGCTATGATGTTTCAGCGCTCGATGTTTAACAGCGTCGTGGTAGCAGCAGCCTCCACCGTGCTGGCTCTTATCTTTGGAATCCTGGCTGCCTATGCTCTCTCCCGCCTGGATTTTCCCGGCAAGAATGCTTCCTATATCATGATACTGGGAAGCCGACTTCTGGCCCAGATAACGCTGGCAGTCCCCATGTTCACAGTCTTCGAGATGCTGGGAATTCTGGATACCTATCTGCCGCTTATCATCATGAACACCTCTTTTTGTATGGCCTGGGTTACCCTGATCATGGATAATTATTTCGACATGATAGACAGCGAAATGGAGGATGCAGCCAGGGTTGATGGCTGCACGAGATTCGGCGCCTTCTGGCGGGTGCTTTTACCCATGGCCCGTCCGGGTATTATCTCGGTGATGCTCATATCCTTTCTTTTCGCCTGGGGTGAATTTCTTTATGCCCTGCTTTTTACGTCCTCTATGGCCGCCCGAACCATGCCGGTGGTGCTCTCCATGTTTTTAGGACAGTTCGCCATCGAATATCGTCTGCTGGCAGCAGGTCTGGTGCTGGGCGTTTTGCCTCCGGTGCTCATCGCTTTGCTGTTCCAGCGCTTTATCGTCCAGGGGCTTACCCAGGGGGGTCTTAAAGGATAAAAAGAATAAGATTTCAGAGAATAAAAATGATGCTATTTTAAACCCGGGAGGTCGGATCCTCCCGCAATTTTTTTTATAACCGCCTTTATCTGTTTTTCAAATCGAATTCTCCTACAAGCTGATTTAACTGTCTGGCCATATTTTCTAATTCGTCGGAGGAGGCAGAAACTTCTTCGGTGTTAGCAACATTACCTTCGATCATCTCGACCATATTCCCCTATCTGTTCCGATCTCTTTCACTGCCAGAAGATAATCTATCTGGACGAACTGGCCATCACAGGTTAAACCGTTCAGTCCTTTCTGCCAGAGTTTCAGCCAGCTGCGAGAGATTTTCTGCTGCTTCTGCTATCTCCTGGGTGGTAGCACTCTGTTCCTGACTGGAAGCGGCTACCTCTTCGGCATTGCTGGAAAGTTCCTCACTGACAGCCGCCACTTCAGTTACGGCAGCACTAACCTGGCTGCTGTTGGCCGCCATATTATCAGCGCTTTTTACCACTTCTTCTATAAGTTCGTTCAGTCTTTCAACTGCCTTTTCAATCTCCTGGAAGACATTTTCAGTGGATTCGATGGCGGAAACACTTCTGTCCACGACTTTATCGGATTCTTCCATTCTGTCGATGATACTATCAACTTTGGACTGAATTTCGGCTATCAGTTCTGCGATATCTTCAGTTGCCCGGGAGGATTCTTCCGCCAGCTGTCTTATCTCATCTGCCACCACACTAAATCCCTGGCCCGCCTCTCCTGCTCTGGCTGCTTCTATAGCCGCATTTAAGGCCAGGAGGTTGGTCTGTTCGGAAATATTGTTGATCATCTCTACAATCTCATCAATTTCCCGGGAAAGGTCACCCAGCTCATCTACATTTTCTGACACATCCTCCTGGACAGAGGTGACCCGGTTTATCTGCTCGGTTGAGGCTTTAACTGATTTGTTGCCTTTTTCTACCTCTTTACTTACCTGGCTGGCTCTTTCTTCCATAGATTCTGCTTTATCACTGACATTTTGAATCTGCTGGCTCAAACCCTGAATCCTGCTCTCGGTTTCATCTATCTGAGCAGTCTGTTCCTCCGAGCCGGAAGCGACCTCTTCTGTAGCAGTGCTTATCTCCTGGGCAGATGCTGACATCTCCTCACTGCTAGCAGAAAGATGCTGACTTTGAGAGGTGAGATCCTGTGAAACTTCGGTGACACCTGATATAGTTTCCTGCAGCTCTGTCTTCATAGCATTCAAAGCCCGGGCCAGAACTCCGCGCTCATCTTTCTGGCGGATCTCAATATTTTCCACGGACAGCTCTCCCTCTGCAATTTTATCGGCAAATCCCACCGCCTCGAGCAGAGGATTGACAATTCTCTGTGAGAATATATAGGCGGCAAAAATCACTATAATCACAATTATTCCCGCAGCCCAGAGGGTGGAGCTAAACAAATTATCCACAGCAGCCAGGGCTTCATCCTGCTGCAGGGTGGTGATAAGTGCCCAGTCCAAATCCATGATATCCATGTGCTGATAGGAAGTTAAAACTTCTTCTCCCCTATAGTTTTCTGCCAGCATCTCACCGCTTTCGCCGGCAAGCGCTGAATCCAAAGCTTCCATCTCTATTTCCCGGGTCAGAATTGTATCCTCCTCAGCTTCCCGGGCATCAGTAATCATCAAACCCTCGGAGTTGACCAAAAACGCCTCACCTGTTTCTCCCAGGCCATCTGCCTGCAGCATTATCTGGTTTATTGCGGCAATGGGAATCTCAAAGACTAAAACTCCCAGCAGCTCATCAGTAGCATCATCTAATATCGGGGTTCCCGCAAAAAAAGTGGGATCTCCGTGTAGATCGTAAATCTCCAGATCTGTGAGATTGGTCTCCTCCCTTCCGCGTTGATAGGCCTGAGCCAGTCCGGTATCGGCCAATTCTCCCTCCTCTAAATTGGCTGCTAAATCTTCTCGCTCACCAGGAGAAAAGACAACATTACCTTCGGTATCTATCAGAAAAACCTCTCTAAGGTTTCGGTGCTCAGTCACTTCTTCCAGCTCATGGCCGTATTGATCCTCGACAATACCATAGCGAACACTATCCAGACCATCTTCAAAGCCATCAGCAAATTCTACTACTCCCTCCTCGATCAGGGGCATATCAGCCACTGCGATTAAGTCCTCAATGGTAGTGTCAAGATACTGCTCCACCAGCTGAGCCCGGGAATTTCTCACCCCGCGCAAATTCTCAAAAGCTGTTTCTTCCAGCCCCTGGCTGCCCTGATAAAAACCCAGAAAAGCCATTATTCCTGCTGGCAGCAGACTTAAGAGGAGAAACATAATCAAAAGTTTAATAGAAAGACTCAAACCTTCAGTCTCCACCCCATCATCTCTGTTAAAAAACATGTTACAACTCCTTTCCTGATATAAGTTATAGGCTCCTGTTTTTTTAATTTTAAGCTTAAATCGGTTATCATCCTGAAGTTCACTACCGGCCTCTATTTTCTGATCATCTATGAGTTTGATTAGGTTGAGTTTGATTAGGTTGTTATCGGTAAGATCAAACAATTGCATTAAGATTTCTGGTGTGATGAGAATCCTGACGAAAAAATTGAGCCCGCCATATCATCCGAATGGAGGACTTTAAACTTAGATTCATCTATATTATTAAATATCCCTCTTTAAAAGATGCCAGGCCAGCCTTTATCCAGATGATCTTGCTTTGGTTTCAGGGTTTTTGGGAGATTTGATCCGGCTAAAGTTGGATAATTTACTTTGAGTTTCGAAGGTTCTTTTGGACTTTTTTCAATGCGATCGTTAAATATTTTAAAGAGACAGGAACTTTTTCCTGCCAATGCTCAGAAAAAAATTCAAATTCTTATAATCAAATTTTGATGAAATTTATGTTTGAGTGTGTTATTCTTAATTTAATCAGGAAAGAAGAGAAAAACATTTTAAAAAATGTAATATAATGAAAGGGAGCTGATTATTTTGAAAAGTAGGTATATAGCAGCGGGAATATTGATTATGGTGATGGTGATCTCTCTGGCGGCTTCTGTCAGTGCTGAGGCGACCCGGGTTGCTGTTATAGGTTTTGAGTCGGAGGATTCAGACTGGACTGATGATGAAGATAGAGAAATAGAGCTTCTGGAAGAAATCGCGTGGCAGTTTAATGATAAACTGGCGGAAACGGATGATTATGCTGTGTTAAACAGGGATAAAATGCTGGATGTTTTGGAAGAGACCAGATTTTCTCAAGGCAAAAGGCCTTCTCATTCTATAATTAATCAACTGAGAAATCAAATTGATGCCGACTTATTTGCCTATGGCACTTTAAAAGAGATAAATGTAAAAGAAGTAGATCGTTTCAAACTGGGGCCGGTCAAACTTTCTGAAGTTACAGTCACAGTCGATCTGGGACTGGAGATGATAGGCGCCGGATCGGGCCGTGTGGAAAATAGTTATACCGGCAGCGGAGAAGTGGATGAATCCGGAGTGGAATTTGATGACGATGATCAAATCTACACTCTGTCCGATGATATTTTGGAGAGAGCCGTAGAAAAAGCTGTCGATAATTTGATTGAAAATATGGGGGAAGAAAGCCCGCCCGCCGCTCCAGCGGAAAAAACTGTTGAAGCTGAGGTGACTGCCATCATCGGAGACAGACTGGTGGTAAATAAAGGAGAAGAGGATGGTTTAGAAGTGGGGCAATCAGGAAAAATAGTTCGCTTTGAGAATGACTCCCGGAAGGATATTGGTGAAATAGAGGTCACCGAGGTGGATAGAGAGAGTGCTTTTCTGGAAACAATTTATCTAAACCGGGAGCCTGAGAGTGGGGATAAAGCAATTATAACTTTTGAGGAGAACGTGAGAGATGAGCGTTCTTTTAGGAGACCGTTGAAAAACCTCGTTCTTTGAAAATAAAATATGCGATAATTTCTCGAAAAAATGTTTGAGGCGAAAAAATAAAACACAAGCAGCA
>NZ_FNGO01000041.1 GCF_900103135.1 Halarsenatibacter silvermanii
CGTTTGAGCAGCAGGCCTATGGGCTGGAGCAGGACAGGGATGGATAGAATGTCACGTTTGAGAGCCTTCAGATTCAACGGTGGTAACAGGAATGATATTTTAGAGCTTATCAGACGTAATAGACGAGAAAAAAGAATTGAAGAAACTGTCAAAAAAGTTGCTGGCGGCGGCACATATCAAAGCAGCAGCCTAACCAGTGCTCTTGGTGAAAGAAAGCAAAACATTCCCGCCCTGAAAAAGGGGGAGAGAAACGCAATTTATCATCTTATGAAGGGGGCATCGAGATAATATTTTCATGGGGGGGAGTCCTCTTTTTATTCCCCAACCCACATTTACTTGACATCGTCAATAACATGCAATTTCTTGAAATTGTAATTTAAAAGTGTTAATATGGTCATGTGATATAGTACTGCAATGTGATTTATTTTACTCAGAATAACAATCTCGGGGGGGGCAGTCATTATCACTTACGTTAAAAAATGTCCAGAATGCGATGGTAAATCTTATTCAGTGGGCAAGAAAAACTGGGACTGTACTTACTGCGGTGAAGATTTAGATGAGGAGAAGTTATTTACCATAGGTGTCCTTGCCGGAGATGATGAGTGATCGATATTCAGCTATGATATTTTGTTCCGTCAAATATTTATGGATCTTCTTGTTATCAGCTGGTAGACATCGTATAAGATCAGGGAAAAATTTCATTGTGAACGAAGCTTTATATCTTACAGTACAACTAAATGAGTTTTTTACACACCTTACCTATTATAATGGTTCCGCGCCCGGAAACAACGTAAAAGAAGACATTTACCGGAACGGAGTGACGGGGTACTTCGTCTCCAGGACTTAAGTCCAGATTCATTATCTGGACGTCTTCATTTTTATGCAGCTTCTTCGCTATTACACCTCTCTTATTTGGTTTGCCCCCGATCTCATCCACCCTAGTAACTTCTATTATTTTTCCCTCCTGGGATAAATTTTTTCTGACTGAATCACAGCGCAATCATAAAATGAGATTGTTAAATTTTACATGACAACAAATAAAATTTTTGATATAATTATCTAAATGATCTTAAAATTTAATTTTTGCCGGGATGTGATAAAAATGAAAAAGTCAGCTTCTCAAAATCAAGAAATTAAAATACAGATGAGCGATTCTGCCCTCGATTATATAAATGAAAAAAATATCGAAGACCTGGCGATTTTGCTCAAGGTTGGAGGATGAAATGATCATCACACGCCCGTGGTACGGGCCAAAAAACCTTCCGAAAAAAATCTGGATCGCTTCATTCCTCAAAAATACGAAGATATAAATATTTTTATAGCCAAAAGTGTGCCGGAGGAAGTGCAGAATCTGTCCTTCAAAATCGATTTGAAAGGTTTTTGGCTGTTCAAAAAATTGAGCCTGAAGAAAGTGAGAAATTAAGCCGGCCTTATTGATTTCCATATTAATCCATTGCCCGAAAATAAAATTGCATTTGAAAAATTATTATGCTAATATTGCAATTAAAGATAGGGTTCAGATAATTTTTTATGAGGTGTCTTTTTATGGAAATCAAAGATGTGGTTTTAATAGAACCGGAATCTCCCGGTTATAACTTTTTTAGCTCAGTCCAGATGCCGCTTTTAGGCCTTCCTATTCTGGGAGCAATTTTGCAGCAGATGGGACTTAATGTGAAAATCTATTGTGAAAATTTCTCCTCTATCGACTGGAATAGAATAAAGCAGGCTGATATAATCGGCTTGACCGTTTTAACTCTCCTCGCTCCCCGGGCATATGAATTAGCTCAAAAAATCAAAGAAGTCAATCCCCGGGCAAAAATAATTATGGGCGGGGTCCATGTCAGCATGCTGCCGGAGGAAGCGCTAAATCATGGAGCCGATATTGTAGTGCGCGGCGAGGGCGAAAATATTATTAGAAATCTCATTCAGGCTCTGGCCGGAAAGAATGATATCGAAGACGTGGCCGGCATCTCCTACTGCAAAAATGGTAAAATCCATCACAATAAAGAAGCAGAAAAGCCGGTTGATCTGGGAAAAATTCCAGCTCCTGATTTCTCTCTTATTGAAAATTATAAAGAAATTCCCTATATCCCCTATCAAACCAGCCGCGGCTGCCCCCATAACTGTGAATTTTGCTCGGTGGTAGAAATGTTTGGCAGAAACGTAAGGGATCGCCCGCCCGCTCAGGTTATTAAGGATTTAAAATCCATAAAAAAAACCCCGGCCCAGAAAGATAAACATGTTTTCATTGTCGATGACAACTTCTCGGCCAACATTAAGCGGGCCAGGGATCTGCTGCAGAAATTATCAGACTCAAATCTGGAAATGGAATGGTCAACCCAGGAAGAAGTGCTGGTGCATAAAAAGGAAGAAATCCTTGATCTGATGGCTAAAACGGGCTGCAAAAGACTGCATTTAGGCATTGAATCTGTCAATCCGGACGCTTTAGAAGAATATCAAAAGCCTCAAAGCAGAAGCGATATTTATAAAGCTGTTGAGAAAATTAAAAAGCGGGACATTTCCGTCCATGGTATGTTTGTGCTGGGGGCAGATAATGACACGGCCAGAACAATCAGAGAGACAATGCAGGCGGCGGTAAATCTTGATCTGGAAACTGCACAATTTTTTGTGCTGGTCCCTCCGCCCGGCACCGAGCTTTTTCGAAGATTAAAAGAGGAAGGCAGACTGTTAATTGAGGAGATGTCCGATTGGAAATTCTTCGATGGCCAGCATGTGGTTTTTGAACCCAATAATTTAGCACCTACTGCCCTGCAAAAACTCCAGATAAAAGCTTTTAAAAAGTTTTATAATCTCAAACAATCTTTAAAATGGTTTACCCGGAAAAAGTTTTATAAAGGGGCAGTAAATTTTTACGGCATATGGGCTTTAAGGCGCTGGCTCTGGGAAAACCGGGGATATCTGGACGAATTGAAAGATTTCAACTAAACTTTTTTTATAACCCTTCCCATTAATTTAACCATTTCTCAAACCGCAAAGTTAAGGTAATAACTTATCGCCTGGTCTATGGCCATTTCTATCCCGACATCATCTGCTGTTAATTCCTCCTCTTCTAATTTCAGGGCCAGATATATTCCGGTATAAAAGTGAGGATTCCAGCTTTATGTCCTATCACCCTCTTACCGGCCCTGTGAGACTTTACTTCCTCAAAAATTAATTGGCGAAATTCATAATTTCTTTATATTTCCCCTGTATTATGAAATTAAACTAGAGTAAATCCATAGACTTTTTTGATCGAGGAGGGGTCATAACTTAACAATGTTAACCAGTATTATATTGATGTCCTCGCATTTTCAAAACAATCGGGGGTTTGGTCATATGATGGGACGGTTTACTGGAGGTGGAACTTTGATGGTTTTAATATGGATTATAATTATTATTGGAGCTATATGGCTCATCAAAGAGATGATTTCCAGCGGCAGCAATAATTCAAATTCCGATGATTATAAAGATGATTATAAAGTTGAAGCTGACGAGGAAAAAGACACCCCGGCAGAGATAGCCCGGAAAAGATTGGCCCGGGGTGAGATTTCCCGGGAAGAATTTGAGGAAATAATGCAAAGTTTGAACAATAGTGGTTGAACTTACAATTTGGCTTATTTAAAAAGATTGACAGAACTAATAACAAAATCAGGAGGAATATTATAATGAGAAAACAAATGATTTTATTTCTGGCTTTATTGCTGGTCGCCGGCGTATTTACCGGCAGTGTTTTGGCTCACAGTCATGGAAATCATCACGGTGGAGGACATATGAGCGGTAGATTGATAGAAGATAATTTTAGGGAAAATACTATCGATTTACAGCGAGAAATTTTAAGAAATACGGAAAGATCTCGGGCACTGAGACAGGAATACCGGGATCAGCTGCTGGCAGAAGCATCGGAAGAAGAACTGCGAGAACTGGAAGAAGAAATTTTATCCCTGCAGGAAGAACGAGAAAGAGGTGCGCTGGGTGAATTTAGAGGAATGATGGGAGATTTTGACACGAGTACCTCCGCTGACAGAAGAGGTTCACGGGGTATGAGAGGTTCCGGAGGAATGATGAGAACTGGAGGAATGATGGGTTCTACCGGTAGAATTGGAGCCCGTGAAACCAGGACCGGGCCAGGAATGATGCATACAACCATCGAGAATGAATATGAATTTTTAGTTCATATGATTCCTCATCATGAAGAGGCGGTTTCCACTGCCAGAGTTATGCGGGAAAATACAGACCGGGAAGAGATGAGAGAATTTGCCGATGAGATTATCATCACTCAAACAGAAGAGATTGAACAGATGGAAGCCTGGCTTGATGAAAGATATCCGGATAAAGATCATGATTTTGATTACCAGCCCATGATGAGAGATTTTGGCGATATGGAAGGCGAAGAGCTGGATCGGGCATTTTTGGAAGATATGATCTTTCATCATATGGAAGCAGTCATGACCTCCCAGCAGCTTTTGTCCTGGGAGCTGGCAGAGCACAAAGATACAGCCGAGCTGGCAGCGAACATTATCAATGCTCAGCGTGAAGAGATATTCATGATGAGAAACTGGCTTTCCAGCTGGTATGAAGATGAACAGATAATTGGCAGAGGCCATATGGGGAGAGGTTGGCAGGATAGAGATTTTACCGCTGATAGAGAACTGCCCGAAGAGGATATCTCGCAGATAAGAGAAATCCAGCGGAGCATCTTACGAAATGAAGACGAAATAGAGAGTTTGAAAGAAGAATATCGCCAGCTTTTGAGGGCGGAAGCTTCTGAAGAAGAATTGACAGCGATGGAAGATGAGATAATCGAACTGCAGACAGAATTGGAAGAAGAAATGATAACACTGCAGGATGAGTACGGCTTTTCTCACAGAGGTTCAGGACTTATGCCCGGAAGGTCTCTGCAGGAAAGTCCTCACAGCTGGTAAATTACTCCTTAATTCTCTTCAGGAGAGGCTCCCTGCCGGGCTTCTCCTTTTTTCTTTTTTTTATCTTTTTTCATCCGGCATTAATTGTCCTGCTCAAAGAATTTGAAATCTTCTCCGTATCTGTCATAAGTAAGTATTCCACCATGGCCTCCACCTCTCCCTTCTTCTCAGAGCGTTGTCATTTTTATTTTTTCATCTCCCCGGCTATTTTTTTTGAAACACAAATAAAAAAGCCTCCAGCAGTCAGCTCTTTTTGATACTGAGCTGAACCACCGAAGGCTTTATTGGGCACTTTTCTGTTATTATTGTCTTTAACTCGAGGCATCAAATCTTTCTATTAACCGCTGAAGCTGCCTGGCCATTTCTTCCAGTTCATCGGATGAAGCTGCTACTTCTTCTACAGAAGCGCTTTGTTCTTCTGCCAGGGCTGATACTTCTTCTGTGCTGGCGGCGTTATCTTCAACAGAGCTGCCAATTTCTTGAATTGATTTGTTAATCAATTTGATCTGCTGTTCTAGTTCAGAAGCAAAATCTTTAATCTCCTGCACCTGTTTTTCGGTAGTCTCTGAAGAATCCACAATTTCATTCAAGGAGCTGCCTGCTTCGTTGATAACTTTAATCTGTTTTTCTACCTGCTCTATATTGGTATCCATGGAGCTCACAGTTGCCTGAGTCTCAGACTGAATATCTTCAATCAAGCTGGTTATCTCACCGGCAGCTTCAGAGGATTCTTCGGCCAATTGACGGACCTCATCAGCCACTACAGCAAAACCGCTGCCATGTTTGCCAGCTCTAGCTGCCTCTATAGCGGCATTTAAAGCTAAAAGATTAGTTTGGCTGGCTATTCCCTCGATCATCTCCACCATATCACCGATCTGCTCTGATCTTTTACCTAATTTCTCAATAGCATCTGTGGCAAAGTGGACTGTCTCACTAACTTTATCCAGCTGCTCTATAGCTTCATTAATGGCATTGTTGCCGTGATTAGCAGTTGTAACTGAATTATCTGCTACTTCCAGAGTGGTGTTGATGTTCTCTACTAATCTATCGCTGTCTTCGTCTAACTTATTGGCGGCATTTTCAATATTACTAACTTCATTATTTATATCACTGCTTTCTTCGGCCACTGAAGTTACAGAGCGAGCAATTTCTTCTGAGCTCTGCCCCATATCATCAGAGGCGCTGCTAAGTTGACTGGAAGCTTCAACCACTGACTCAGAGTTAGTCTGAATTCCACCGATGATATTTCGCAGGTCAGAAGTCATTTTCTTAAAAGCAGCTGCTAACCCGCTTAATTCTCCCCCAATATTTTTATCAATTTCGTGGTTAAGATTACCATCGGCTACTGTCTCCACTGAATCGGTCAAAAGCTTAATGGGATTAAGGAGAAATCTCTTAACTAATCTGGTGACAATAAAGGCAATGATGATAGTGCCAATTAAGGAGATGATAATTAAATTCCTGGTGGTAGCGGCACTTTGTGCTACGATATCTTCCCTGTCTTGAACTACCTTAATGTAACCGCTTAATCTACCCTGAAAATCCTCGAAGGGCAGCAGCAAAATACTTTCTGTTTCCTCTTCAGAGGTGGTAACAACCATCTCTCCTTCTTGGATCTGTTCCTGGTCTTCTTCTGCAACAGGCCAAATATCTTCAGTCATAGCACCTAACTCACCATTATCAAGTTCATCCCAGGAAAGTTGAGCCGCTTCTTCAAAGGCGTAAATAAAAAATTCGCCTGGATAATTTTCCTGTAAGTTCAGCAGAAATTCATCGTCAAAGCCAAAACCCTGCTCTACGGTTCCAATATGTTCTCCTTCATATCTCATAGGCACAACTACTCGGAAGCCAAAACCACCTGCTCCCTCTTCTAAACCCATAATAATTTCCTCTTCCCTGTTTGCTTGATTTACAGTTTCACGAAACCCGGAAAGATCATCCCCATAATTATCAGGATTATGTATTCTTAAAAAAGAAGTAGAATCGGGGTTATGAAAGTGGAATTGAGATACCTCGTCTGCAATTTCGTCAAAAACTGGCCCTAACTGCTCTAACAACTCCTCTCTTTCACCTTCGGCAAACAATCTCTGCACATTGGTGTTATTGGAGACATTCATAATGCTGACTCTAGCATTCTGCAGAGCGTTATCCATCTCAGCTTCGATAAAACCAGCCAGGTCATACATAGAATCCTCTTCTTCATTAAAAATAATTTGGTCGGTCTGATTAATAGAGTAAAAACTTAAAACAACGGCCAGAATTAAGACTAAAACAATTGTAGCCACAGTAAGCTTGTTTTCAACGATCAGTTTTTTCATTGACATCTTTACCTTCTTGCAGAATCAAACTTCTTTTTTTTTGATTGATGATCCACAAAGTTAATAAAATAATGCCAGCATTCCCTTCAGAACTGCTTTTCTTTTAATAATTATGGATACTCCTACTCTTTAATTTAATGCTCAATCTTTAATTCCTGCTTTTTCCGGGTAAAATAATTAATTTATTTCCCTTCTCTGCCGGGAATTTTTCTGCTCTTTATACGGCATATTCAATTCCCCAAATAATAATTGTCATTTCAAAGCCCGCCTCTGGAAAATCATATATCTGCTTTATCAATTTTATGAGTATGCAATAAAAAACCCGGACATAAGCCCGGGTACAATATACCCTCTGCTCCGTACGATAACTATTCTGATATACAGGAAAATAAATAATTGGATATTTCATATTGAAGTTTGCTGTTATTTCGAGTATTATAGTGGTATAGATAGTAATTATTTTAAATGTGAATATAAACCCAAATCCAGCAGACCTGCTTAATGTTCATAAAGGAAAGAGCTTTTGCGAAGGGAGCGAAATTTTTTTCACATCTATTTACCAGCTGAAGACAGGAAGATCTATTTAAAAGGGGGCAGCACTTATTTTTTTAATTCAGATAATTGTGGTGATACCCTGTTATCTGTTCTATGCTACCATTAAAATCAAGTTAAACCTTTTAAAATTACTTTACATTACTTCACTAAAAGACCCGTCAAGCATTTCACGGAGGAGGAACTGGTTTACACTGGCTCCGGCATGGAAAGGAGAGAAAATTCATGCCAGAGACCAGAAGCGATGAAGAGCGGAAAATGATCATAGAAAAAGTCAACCATCTCTATGAAACATCAGATCTTACGATAAAAGAAGCCTGCAGCGAATTTGGCATTTCCGACAGCGCCTATTATATCTGGAAAAAGCACCGCAATTTAGAACCCGAAACCGAAAAAGAAGAAACTTCAAACCAGGACCGTGAAAATACTTCTGGCGATGTAGATACTGAAACAGTAAAGAAAGTGACTGAATTAAAAGAAGATAAACCATTTCTTGGATTTAAAAAGATCAGCAAGCAGTTAGCCTACTCTCACGGTATAAAGATCTCAACCCGCCAGGTAAAAAAGATACTAAAAGAGCATGGTCTGGAGGAGACAGATTATCCCGAACCGAAAGATCATCCCTCCCGCAGGTTTGAGCGCAACAGCAGCGATGAGATGTGGATGATGGACATCATGCACTATACCATCGAAAAAGAGGGAAGATTTTATCTAATAAGCATTCTCGATGATTACAGCCGATATATTATTGCCCACGGTATCTTCAAAAGAAAAACTATTGATAATGTTATAGATGTCCTGCATGAAGCTTTTGAAGAGAGCGGCCTCCCCGGTGAATTTCTTACGGATAGAGGCAGTCAGTTTCATTCCTGGAAGGGAGAAAGCCGCTTTCAAAAACTGCTCGACAAGCTGGGAGTAAAACACATACTGGCCTCACCCCAGTCACCGCAGACAATAGGCAAGATAGAAAGCTTCCATAGGAATATACAAAGGGAGCTATTCGGCCAGAAACATTTTACCTCCATGGAAGATGTAAAAAAGGCAGTTTCAGATTATATAGAGTACTACAATCATGAAAGGGTTCATATGGGCATAGATTATCTCACCCCCGCTGATCGTTATTATGGTGTAAAACAGGACGCCGAGAAAACTTATGATGTCT
>NZ_FNGO01000042.1 GCF_900103135.1 Halarsenatibacter silvermanii
GAAAATGCCTGCGAGAAAGCTGAATTCGGCGATATTCCCATCACTCTGGGGGTGGGAGTTGCTGCCAAACATGATACAGAAGAAAAGTTCGAAGATTTCATGGCCAGAGCAGACGGGAGAATGTATAAGGATAAACTGACCAAAGCTTACAGCGCCGAAAACAAGCTTGTACAGAACATGCTCAATGCCCTTTCGGCCAAAAGCCAGGAGACCATGGAGCATGCCATGAGGATGACCGAGCTGGCACACAGGCTGGGAGAAAAGATCGGCCTATCAAACGAGCAAATAAATAATTTATCCCTTCTGGCTTCACTCCATGATATAGGTAAAACCACGATTTCAAAGGATATACTGAACAAACCCGAAGATTTGACGGCGGAAGAATGGGATATAATAAAAGAACATCCTGAAAGAGGATATAATATCGCTTCAGCGACCGAGGAATTTGGGCCTATTGCCAGAGCTATTTTATGTCATCATGAGCGGTGGGATGGCAGAGGCTATCCGAAGGGACTGGCAGGAGAAGAGATTCCACTTTTATCAAGGATAATCTCGATTGTGGATTCTTACGATGTGATGACTGCAGGCAGACCCTACAAAGATGCCCTGAGTAAAGAAGCGACCTTCCAGGAGATAGAAAGATGTGCAGGCAGTCAATTTGATCCTGAGCTGGCCGAAAAGTTTGTAAAAATGATGAAAAGTGATATAGAGTGATTTAATATTCAATGACTTTTGACTGCATAAGTCATTCATGATATAATTTCTCAAGCAGGTTTCACTTCAAAATCGCTGGTAAATTCGTCAAAATTCGTAAAGGAAGCAATATTTTTTAATCGGGTGATCGATTGCTGACCGGAGAAAATCCGGTTAGCGATCGATTTAAAAGGAAAGTCTGCCTGAGGCAGGAAGTTTTTACTCCTCCTTGAGACAGCACGGTCCCGCCACTGTAAGCAGCGCTAACACTCTTTGGAGATCAGCCACTTGATTGCCGAAACTTCAAGCGATCAGGGAAGGCACAAAGAGTCTTGCTGTAAGTCAGCAAGCCTGCCCGGTTAGCGATAGTTTTTTCATATTATTGAGTGGATGATGGCAAAGTCCACAATCCCTTTTGGGGTTGTGGGCTTTTTTAATGGGTTAAAAATTAAAACAGGAGGTAAAAAATGAGTGCCAGGGAAGCGAAAATGAAAGCGGCGGTACTGAAAGAACCCAAAGACCTGAGGCTGGAAAAAATTCCCCGGCCGGAATGTCCGCCCGGAGGAGTTTTGATCGAGACAGCGGCCAGTGCAATCTGCAATGCCGACGTAAAAATGGTCGATAAAGGACATAAAGCTCTGGATTATCCCCGGATTTTGGGGCATGAAGTCACCGGAAAAATATTAGAAAGTCTGACAGAACAGTTCGAAAGAGGCGATAGGGTGCAGATAGCTCCTGGAATAGTCTGCGGGGAATGTGAATTCTGCCAGCAGGGTCTTACGAATAACTGTGAGGAAATAGAGATACTCGGTTTTACCAGAGACGGAGGCTTTGCCGAGTATCTGTCAATCCCGGCTAAGGGAATAAAAACCGGAGCGGTGAATTCAATACCCGATAAGCTATCATTCTCCCGGGCGGTCTTCTCAGAACCATTAGCCTGCTGCATCAACGGGCTGGACCTGGCCCGGGTGAAGCAGGGAGACAGTGTTTTGATAATTGGCGCAGGTCCCATAGGCTGCCTTCAGGCTATGCTGGCCGAGACTTACGGAGCCAAAAAAATTATAATGGCGGATAGACTGGAGAGAAGGCTGGAATTTGTCGATTCAGAAAAAGCAGCTTTAACAAAAGTGGATTGCCTGATAAATACCGGAAGGGAATCATTGAACAGAGCTGTAATGAAGGAGACAGCTGATCGGGGGGTGGACGTTATTATTTTAGCCTGCCGTCAGGGAGCAGCAGCCTATCCCCTTCCCGAGCTGCTTAAATTTAGAGGCAGAATTTTGTTGTTTTCCGGGCTGCCTGCCGAAGATGCAGCCCTGGAAGTGGATGGAAATCTGCTGCACTACGGTGAAAAAGCGTTGATAGGAGCATATGGTTGTACTGCTGAGCAGAACCAAAAGGCCTTAAAACTTATAGCCGAAGGAAAAATAGCGGTCGACCGGCTTATCACTGATGAAATTCCCCTGGAACAGATTTCGCAGGGTATAAAAAAGGCGAGAAATAAAATAGGAATGAAGACAATCATTCAATTCGAACACCAGAAAGGAGAGATTATTTAATGGGCCAGCTGACAGGTAAAGAATTTGGAGCCCGGATAAATCAATTGATCGAGGAGAAAAATTTTTCCAGAGAAGATATGGAAATGATGTTTTCTGAGGTGCTTCGAGATGAACCGACCGAAATGCAGCAGGGGGCTTTTCTG
The DNA here is from genome assembly GCF_900103135.1 of Halarsenatibacter silvermanii. Lineage (NCBI taxonomy): Bacteria > Bacillati > Bacillota > Clostridia > Halanaerobiales > Halarsenatibacteraceae > Halarsenatibacter > Halarsenatibacter silvermanii. The sequence goes on from NZ_FNGO01000042.1 coordinate 2,396, forward strand.
GCAGCTCTGACCGCCAAAGGGGAAACAGCAGAGGAGATTGCTGGCAGCTGGGATGCTATCTACAATTTAGATACTGTGAAAGTAAATCCCGATGTCGATGAGCCTCTGGTGGAAAATTCCGGGACAGGAATGGATGCAGTCGAAACTTTTAATATCAGCACAGCAGCTTCTCTCGTCGCTGCTGCCGCCGGAATAAATATGGCCAGACATGGATCCCGGGCAATCACTTCTAACTGCGGTACGATTGATATTCTTGAGGAGCTGGGTGTGGGAGTTGAATCTCCGCCGGAAATTATAGTTGACAGCATAGAAAAAACCGGTCTGGGGATATTCAATGGAATGAACTCTCAGGTGCATCCGGAAGCTCTGGGTAGAATTCTGGCCAAAATCTCCTTTGGAACCACCTTAAACATAGCTGCCTCCCTGGCAAACCCTGTTCGCCCCCGCTATGGGGTGCGCGGTGTTTATTCTCGAAAATTATTGAAACCGGTGGCCAGGGTGATGCATCTAATTGGCTATAGGAGGGCAATGGTGGTCTGCGGTCTGGCTGAAAGTGGAGATAAGAAAAAGACAATGGATGAAGCTTCGACTCTAGGTCAAAATTATCTCGTAGAAATTGATGAAGATGGTGAGCTGGAGGAATATTCTTTTTCGCCCGAAATGCTGGGAATCGAAAAAACAAACAGCCATGATATTGCTCCTCATGAAAATCGTGAGAGAGAAGCTTTAAAACTCCTGAAGGTATTAACAGGAAAAGAAAGGGGAAGCCGGGAGAAAATTGTGAGCTTAAATGCAGCTTTAATTCTTTATCTGATGGATTACAGCGATGAGATTGAGGATGGCTATCGACAGGCCAGGGAAATTCTTGCCTCAGGGGCAGCTGTCGAAAAACTGAAGGAATGGGTTAAAGTTCAAAATACTGATTCCCAAAAAAGGTTAAACAGACTGGAGTCTCTTTTAGAAAAAGTATAATTCATAATGAGATAAGAAAGGAGATAAAATGATGAAATTATACGCTTTGAAGTCCCGCGAAGGATATTTAAAAGCTGAAAGAGAAGATAGTTATAGGACTGTTCCCATGAATAAAGCCTCGGTATTTGGTGATAGAGATTCGGAAGAATTAAAACAGCTAAAAAGAGCAGCAGAAAATGATGACCTCGCCAATCTAAAAATGGTAGAACTGGAGATAACAGAAAAAGAGGTAGAATTTTAAGAGCTGGGCGGCAGCGCAGCTTATTGTTTTTCCAAAAAAACAGGAGCAGGAAATGCCTGCTGCATCTTTAACCTATTAATTAGTATCTTAAATATCCGATGTACCGAATAATACAAAAAATCTCAGGAGGTATAAGTTTTGCAGTCAAAACTGCGCAAACATCTGACAGGTTCTTTGCTCGTCTGCACCATTTTAACACTTTTGATTTTTTCCGGCTTCAATGCAGTCCAGGCCGAATCAGAGGATGATTACCGCCAGATCGAGGATATGACCGGGCGCGAGCTGGAAATACCCCGGAAAGTAGAGAGGGTCATCGCCATTGGCCCGGGCTCTCTGCGGCACATCGTCCATCTGCAGGCAGAGGACAGAGTCGTCGGCATAGAGGAAGGAGAGGTGATGGACGAAGAAGGCTATTATCGCGATTACAGGCTGGCCCATCCCGAACTGGAAGATCTCCCCGTCATAGGCCCCGATCACGGTGGAGACCCCGAGCTTATCGCCCGACAGGAGCCCGACCTGATAGTTTTTTACGGCGACCCCGGTGATGCTGCCACCCTGCAGGAGAAGACTGAAACTCCGACGGTTATTGTCGATTTTGGTGATCATTACGGAGAGAAGGAAAAGCTCCAGAAAAGCTGGAAGCTGCTGGGGGAGATTTTTGACAGGAATGAAAGAGCTGAAAAGCTGAGCGAATATCTGGAGGAGATACTGGCCGACCTCGAAGCCAGAACCGAAGATATCTCCGCTGAAGAAAGAGCGACTGTTTTTGCCGGCGGAATTTCATTTCGGGGTTCTCACGGTCTTACTTCCACCCGGGTCCCCTTCGAACCGCTGGACTTTATCAACGCTCCTGCCATCACCCGGGAGGTAATTGAAGATGAGGATGGTCAGATTCAGGTTATGTTCGATAGAGAGCAGCTACTTTTGAACGATCCGGATAAAATATTCATCGATTCGGGCAACTTTCCCCTGGTCGTCGAGGATTTTGAACGCTACGATGAATACTCCACCCTCAGCGCCGTCCAGGAAGGGCGCACATATACAATTTTACCCTATTCCGATTATCACCGCCAGACCAGCAGCATACTCGGCAACGCCTATTATGCCGGCAGCATTATCTACCCGGAGAGATTTTCCGATGTGGATCCCGAATCCAGAGTTGAAGAGATAATGGAAAAATTTCTGGGCGAGCCGGTCTACGATGAATTGAGCGATTTTCACCGCGGCTTTGGTTCGGTCGATCTGCTGGAAAAATAACGGGCTGGGAGCAGGTTTAAACCCCTTCGAAACAGAATAATAATATGAGCCCCTATACTTTATAAGCCCCTGTACTCACTGTATTATCCATATCTGCAGGCCCGTTTGATTCTGTTCGAATTTTTCCGGCAGTTTTTTTAACTCAAATACAGCAGAGCTGAGGTGGTTTTATGTCCGAGCACAACGGAGAAATATTCGCCCTGGATATTGGCACGAGAACCCTGGTCGGCACCGTGCTGGAAGAAGCAGAGGAGGGCTATCGGGTCAGGGAATCCGAGGTTATTCCTCACCAGCAGCGGACGATGTTCGACGGACAGATACATGATATCTCGCAGGTAACTTCCGAGCTGGAGCGGCTGGTGGGAAAGGTTGAGAATTCGCTGGGCCGGGAAATCGAATCGGCGGCCGTGGCAGCGGCGGGTAGATCACTGGAAACCGCCGCATGCACCCGGGAGATCGAATACTCGGCCAAAAGAAAGCTCACCGAGGCCGATGTCAGCTCTCTCGAGTACTCAGCTGTGGAAAAAGCGCGAGAAAAGCTCAGAGAAAACGGTGATAAGAGCGAAGCGGAGATGGAATATCATTTTGTCGGCTATACGGTGAAGGAATATCGCGTTGACGGTATCTTTGTGACCGAGCTTTTACACCAGCAGGCCAGCCGGGCGGAGGTCGATATAATCGCCACCTTCCTGCCCAGGATAGTGGTCGACTCGCTGCTTTCAGTTATAGACAATCTCGATCTCGATATCAGCGCTCTCACCCTTGAGCCGATTGCGGCTGCCGAAGCTGTAGTCCCCCGCAATATGTACAACTTCAACCTGGCCCTGGTCGATATCGGAGCCGGCACAGCGGATATAGCAATCACCGAGGGCGGGGCGATGAAGGCCTACGGCATGGTGCCCATAGCCGGCGATGAGGTGACAGAGGCCATAGCCGATGAGTTTTTGCTCGATTATCATTCAGCCGAGGAGATAAAGTGTCAGCTGGAGGCCGGGGAAAGTTTTCAGGTGAAGGATGCTCTCGGCAATAACATAGAGGTTGATTGTGAAAAAATAAAGGAGATAGCCGAACAGCGGGCAGAAGAGATGGCTTTGATGATCGGAGAAGAGATAGCCCGACTTAACTCCGGCACTCCCCGGGCGGTTATCTGCATCGGAGGAGGCAGCCTTACCCCTGGTTTCACCCGGACACTGGCCGATTATCTCGATCTGGACAGCAGCAGGGTCGGCATTCGTGAGGCCGATGATCTGGAAAGTGTGGAGGGCGAAATCGAAGGCCTTGCCGGAGCTCAGATGATAACTCCGCTGGGCATAGGAGTTTATGCCGCCCGCCGCCGGGAGGCCAGCGTCTTTTCCCGGGTGCGGGTAAACGCTGAGGAAGTTACGCTTTTTTCGATCCAGCAGCCCCGGGTTGAGGATGCGCTGCTGCAGGCCAGCGTCGACCTGGACAGTATAAGTCCTCGACCTGGTCACGGACTTACCTACACCCTCAACGGAGAGCTGCAGTCAATTCCCGGCGAGATGGGCAGCCCGGGCAGGGTTGAGCTGAACGGAGAAGAGGTCGATATGGAGGCCGAGGTCAGCGCCGATGACGAAATAGAATTCGTGCCCGGCGAGCGCGGCCAGGATGCCGCCGCCCGCGTGGGCGAGGTGCTCGCCGACGATCCCGATAAAAAGGTGGAAGTCATTCTCGATGGCGAAAAAAAAGAGCTCGAGCCGGTTTTAAAAGTCGACGACAGGCCGGCCGGACCGGAAAAAATGCTCGAGGATGGGGATGAGATCGAGTTCCGACCGCTTAAGACGGCAGCCGACGTTATGGAGATGCTGCCGGAAGTGCCGGAGAAAAAGTTCGGCAGCAAAACGCTGGAAATAACCGTCAACGGCCGGGAGCTGATTCTGCCGGGAGATGAGCTTCTGGTCTATAAAAATGGCTCGCCCGTGGGCCGGCAGGCCGAACTCGAGGATGGCGACAGGTTGAAAATCGACAGTTCCGGACCGATAGAGACGATCAAAGATCTCGCCGAAAATAACTTTCTGCCCGGGGATAGTCTGGAAGTATCACTGAATGGTAAAGAACTCGAGATACCCCCTCTGCCGGAGACGATCAGTGTTAACGGCAGCGAGGTTTCCGATGATTATCAGCTGGAAAGCGGAGACGAGGTTGAAATCAGTTTTCGCGGCATGACGGCGGGAGGACTTCTGGAGTACATAAATTATGGCCTCTCGGACAGAATGAAAGAAGAAGCCAGCGTTTACATCGACGGTGAAAAAAGAAGCTTCAGCGCGGAGCTCAGCGAGGGCGACGAAATAACGCTGAAATTTTGACCTGTATAAAAGATTATGAATCTGAAGCAGATATCACATCCGGGACGGGTTGAGGATAGACTATCTCCATCTTCAGACCCCGATCGTCTCTCATCTTCTCGTCAGGAAGAGATATCAGCTTTTTTTCGCCCCGGCGGGCGGCCGCCAGCAGAGCCAGGGCATCGACTATATCGTCCTGGCCAAAAGCATCAAACTCCAGATCCTCCTGGGCATTATCGATAAGAGAGGAGAGACGGTCGAAAAATCGGGCCAGCACTCTCTTTCTTTCCGCGAACCCCTCCTGCGACTTTTTATTAGCGGCCATCTCCTGACAGCCGTTTAAAGCCCAGAAGACCAGCTCCGGATGCGATTCATGCATGAGCTCGACCGCCCCGGGAAAGCGGCCCAAAAAGTCGTCGATCTCCTTAATTTTGTCCGCCAGCCCCCAGCTCTGCCGGCTCAACCCCCGGCCGCTCACCTCTTTATTTGTCCGATTGGCTTGCTGCCAGCTTTCTGCCTTTAAAGCCGGGCGAAAGGGAACAGGGAAGACAGACGAACTGCGTTTGCTCAAAAAAGAACGCGCTGCCCGGTCGCAGAGTCTTTCAGTCGAACCGCTTTTCTTTAGCCCTATGGGAATATCGATCAGCAGAAGCTCGGGGCTCGAATTTTCCTGCCAGAGCGTGACAAAATCTTTATAAAGATCGAGCTCGATCTCACCGCTATCTTTTTCGCCGGCCGCCAGCCAGCCCCCCGGACAGCCGTCTACGCCTAAATATTTCATCTTCATATTCACCACCGGTTGATGATTTTATTTTTTTATTTTCAAGGAAAATTATAAAAAAACAAAAAAGCTGGAGGTGTTATCCTCCAGCATATATGACAACTTTCAACAAAAGCTTTGAAAAGCATTATAAAATCTAACAACAAGCTTTATCAAATAAAAATATTCCTCCATTATATCTTTATCTATAATATTATCTGAAGTTTCTCCTTCTTTTAAACCAGCTCTCGCTTTTTTCTTGCAAAAAATATATAAAGTTTCATGTTCATAGCCTTTGTTTTCATTATCATTTGTTTTCATTATCAACTGCATAACAAAAATCTTCTACATCAAGAGATAAGATTATTTTTTCTCTTCTGTTTTTATTGAGATTATATTTTTCTATGAAATTTATAGTTTCCTTCCTGAACAAGCTTTTTTATGGTAGCAATATACTCTTTGATATCCTCTCTATTAAAATCTGTATATTTTTGAGATCCGCCCAAAAATATCCACTCCTATGTCTGCTGCCTACGTGCTGAGTTTTTATTATACGGATAATACGGGGAAAAGTCAATATAATTGTATTGATTTTTCAGTTTTTCGTATTCCTGATCTTTGAATTTTTCGCGCATTACATCAAGTTCATGTCGGCGTCCGGTGAATCTAACAGTGCAGCATAGTGATCTTTTTTATCTAGATAATCTGTCCTTTCCGGAAAAAGAGAATGAATTCTTGAGATATTTTTTCGCAAAATGAAGATTTTACGCAATTATGTTAAATTAAGTTAATGGTTTAGAATCAGCCTACAGAAGCGCTTTTGCCAGGGGAAAAACTGGCTTGCAGCATGACTCAATCGCTATGGCTCACCAGATTAGAACGATCTCCAAAGAACGGATA
>NZ_FNGO01000043.1 GCF_900103135.1 Halarsenatibacter silvermanii
GGAGGTGAAGGTGGTTTTGTAGAGGATAAAACCTCCGCGGGTGAGCTCAAAATATTCTCTCACCGGACCTTTTTCGACCGATTGGTATATTGATAAACAACTTCATCCTCCGCTTCCTCCTCAGTGAAATGCTTGACGAGTCTGTTAGTGGAGTAATGTAAAGTAATTTTAATAGGTTCAACTTGATTTTAATGGTAGCATAGAACAGATAGGACATGCAGATTTATCCACCACCATGATTTATACTCACATTGTTGATGATGAGATGGAGGAGGCACTTAAGAATTTTAGGAATGGGAAGGTAACTGGGTGAATTGCAGGCAGTGTATCGGAATATATCGGCAAATCTTCTTTCTAAGCTGTGGTATAGGACATGGATCGGAGATATAAGCGGGTTAATTTTATATAAGCAGTTATCTTGCAGGTATTTTATGAATTGAATAGAAATTTTGCTATTTGTTTAAATTGGCAGAAACAAAGTAATATCCCAACAAAAGATGGATTTGAACTTTTTCTAGCTTAAAATGTTTGACTATTTATGACTAATTAGTTATAATATCTATAGGTAATAGAAAGAAGGAATGAGAAATTGTAACCATGAAAAGAATTAAATTTCTAGTGGAAGAGGACAAAGATGTAATAAATGAATTTCTTAAAGAACTTGATCTAAAGGAAGTTGAAAAGATAAAAAGAAACATAAACTTATTGAATGATTTAGGATTTGAGAAACTGATCAATACAGAAATGGTGGGTGGAGTCAAGGGTTATGATAACCTATGGTATTTCAGAGCCAAGTATAGGAAAAATATATTTAGAATCTTTTTCTTCAGGCACAGGCTGAAATCTATTGAAGTTTATATTCTCCTCCATGGTTTTAGAAAGAAGACAGATGAATTGCCTGAATCAGAGATAAAAACTGCTGTAAAAAGAAAGAAAAGTTTGCTTGAGGACTTGGAGGATTGAGCAAAGGGAGGTGAAGGAAAATGGGAGATATGGAGATAAGAGATATGAGTGAAGCGATAGATGTTCTGGTGGAAGAAAGGCCAGAGCTGAGAGAAGTATTTGAAGGAGAAGACCCGGTTTATGAGCTGAGAAAGAAGATACTTGAGTTAAGGCTGGAGAAAGGTTATTCTCAGGAGGAGCTGGCTAAAAAGGCTGGAACAAAACAGGCTGTAATATCCAGAATCGAAAATGGAGAGAGTGAGCCCAGGATTGACACGGTAATTAGAATAGCCAAGGCTTTAGATAAAAAGATAAAAATTGAACTGGTTTGATCTGGATTGAAATATAATGTTTCTGAGCTTACAAAACAGATTCAAATAACAAGAGCTGGAGGTTAATTTTCCTCCAGTTTTTTTAATTTTCTCTTCCAAAATGCTCTCTTCCATTATCGTGTATAATACCCGAATATAATTGATTTTTGCCTTCGAGTAGGATACCCTTAATATAGTAGTGAATAACACCCTATATTCCTCATTATAGGGTTTTAAACACAAAACGGCTGTTTTTACCATCATCTTCCATATTAACTTCATATCTCGTATTATCGATAAAAAAAGAAGGGGGACAAAATCGTGCCCAAAAGAAAAATACCTGATGTGTTATCTGAGGAAGAGCAGAAGAAAATTTTAGGTGTTTTCAATGAAAGATATTTTTCCTCGCAGCGAAATAAGATGATGATTAAATTAATGCTGGATGCCGGTCTCAGGTTATCGGAAGCTATCAACCTCAGCTGGCAGGATGTGAATCTGCAGACGGGTGAGATTAAAATTAGAGAAAGCAAAAACGAAAAGGGAAGAATTGTCTGGCTGAATGAAGAAACTTTAGAAAAACTTAAAAACTGGCGCCGGAGACAAAATGAAGAATTAGAAAAAGAAGTGGATTTAGTTTTTACCACCAAAACGGGCAATCAATTAAATCCCAGGAATGTAAGGTCGATGGTATATAACTATACTGAAAAAGCGGGGATCACTAATAAAGATGTAAGCCCGCACACTTTCCGGCACACATTTGCGACTGATCTTTACCGCAGGACCAAAAATTTGCGGCTGGTTCAGAAGGCGCTGGGGCATGCTGACATTTCAACAACGCAGATATACACGCATATAGTGGATGAGGAGATGGAGGAGGCTATGAAGAATTTTCGTGGTGGAGAAAGAGATTAAAATATATCTATGATTAACCTAATGCTGACACATAATTCGATATTAGGGTTGAAAAAGCACTGATAGGACGAAGACGAGGTTATTACAGTTCATATATCGATAGTTAGCGGCAAATCTTTTCTGCAGGTTGTAGTTTAGGTCATTGCGCGGAAATATAAGCAGATAGATTTTTTATGATTAACTACCATGAAGAAGGAAAAGACTTCATAAAAAATTAAAGCTCAAGCTCCCTGAGACTATAAAATTAATATCTCTAATTTTTTGACTTGTCAGAAACAGTGCAAGCGGTTAGAAAAATAAAAATCTCAATTATAAGCAAGTATATTATAAAGGATTTACCAGGTCTATATTGAATTATGATATAACAATTCATTCTAAAGTAATTACAAGTATTCCAATATTTTTGATATTTACAGTAGTATTTATATTTTGAAAAGATGGATAGTCACAGAAATATTAAGGAAAGAGGGGTGAATCATAATGATTAAAAAATCAATACTATTTTCATTGGTGATTATATTTTTATTTACAAGCACCTCTTTAGGTTTTGAACAGGTTACAGGTAGCGAATGGCATGAGTTTAGCCAGGAAGAAAAAGAAAGATATGTTGAAGGTTTTATAGACACTTATAATTTTATATATATACTAATGGGAGCAGACAGATTTTTCGGAGATGTTGATATTGAATTAGTAATTAAACGAGCTAAAAGAGATGGGATACTATTTGAAGAGGAAGAGATTGAAGAATTGGTAGCCGAATTTGATAAGGAATTGGGGGAAGATGAGACTATTAAAGATTTATATATTCGAGAAGTATTAGACTTTGAGATGCCAAATTAGCAAATTTATATTCCCATCAAAAAATGAATCAGCAGGGTCTATAGTAAACAGATTATTAAAAGACAGCAATTAAGAATCTGAGATGAATATATGAGAGAATTTGTTATAGCCATTTTATTTTTACTTTTGATATTACTTGTTCTGTGGCAGACATTAAATAAAACCAGAGATGAGGAAGCTATTCTCGATAAACTCAAGGCTATATTTGGGGACCTGTTTTAGTACTTTAGAAAAACAATAGGTATAAATATTACTCATTTTTTCATATCCGTTATAATGTTTCTGCCTCTTCAAACTTCTACATGAAAATTTAAAGGGCTTTTGACTTTTATTTCGCAAAATCAGCTCTGGATAGTTCAATTATTTGATTTCTGATTCTTTTTAATTTTAGTCTTTTGAATAACCATAAAACTGTTAAATCGATTTTGGAATGTAGACTCTTTACTTCTTGCAGAACACTTTTTGCCACGAATATTTCTATCCCATTGTATTTTTGGTAGTTAAAGCGATCCAGATTTTTTTCTGAAGGTCTTTTTTACCCGTACCACGGGTTTTTGGTGGTCATTTCAACCTCCTACCTGAAGCAGGAGCGCTAACTCTTCAATGTCTTTGCTGCTTATATAATTTTGGGCTGAATTGCTCCTTTGAATAATATTTCTGAACCTTCAGGAAAAATTTTAAATATTATATTGTTGTACTATCTTCGATAATAATTAAAATTTGCGTAAAATGAACGTTCCCCGCAATTTATCTTTTCAAACCTATTCTAAATTTAATACTTTTTTTTGAGTTCTTTGCTGACTGGAGTTAATAGCTCCAGCCTTTTTATTTCACCCATACTTTTATAAAATAAACATTACACATAATCTCCTGTTTTACGCCATTTTATCTTTCCTGTCCATTTTAATTACTGAACAAATTAAAAAAACTGGCCTGTTAAGCCAGCTCTTATCAAAACTATTCCCTGCTTGTTTAGGTCCAGGGTTTTTCATTTTATTTTTGCGCTCCACCAAAAAATCAATTGCCGGCAGGCTCTCGATCAAAAATTATTATCTTTCGAAAGATCCTCAGCTGGTTGGGTCATCTCTTCAGGGTTAACATGGTCTTCAAATTCTTCTTCTGTCAGATAACCCAGCTTCACCGCCGCTTTTTTCAAGGTTATTTCCTCTTCATGGGCTTTTTGAGCAATTTCAGCTGCTTTATCGTAGCCCACAACAGGATTCAATGCCGCGACCAGCATCAGGTTATTCTGCAGATACTGCTGAATTTTTTCCCGGTTGGGCTCTATACCGACCACACAATTTTCTGTAAAGGATCTGCTGGCATCGGCCAGCAGCCGGACACTCTGCAGAAAATTATAGATAATTATCGGCTTGCAGACATTCAACTCGAAATTGCCCGAACCTCCGGCGATATTTATGGACGTATCATTCCCCATTATCTGAATGCAAACCTGAATTAAAGCCTCTGCCTGGGTGGGATTGATTTTGCCGGGCATAATTGAGCTTCCCGGTTCATTCGCCGGCAGATTAATCTCCCCGATCCCGCAGCGAGGACCGGAAGAAAGCCATCTGATATCATTGGCAATTTTCATCAAACTGCCCGCTGCTGTTTTTAAAGCCCCGCTTGCTTTTACAATATCATCATGAGCTGCAATGGCTTCAAATTTATTGGAAGCACCGACAAAATCTATTCCGGTCAGAGAGGCTATTTTATTGATCACTTTTTCCTCATATTCTTCATGAGTATTTAAACCTGTACCCACGGCGGTTGCTCCCAGGGCCAATTCCTTTAGATGCGGGAGAGCATCCGCAATCGCTTCCAGCCCATGTTCTAGCTGACTGGCATACCCGGAAAATTCCTGCCCCAGGGTAACCGGGGCTGCATCCATGAGATGAGTCCGGCCCGTTTTGACAATCTCTGCAAATTCTTCCTCCTTCTCCTGCAGTGCTTCTTTTAAAGTTTTTAGGGCAGGAATCAACTCATTCTGGATCAATTTAACGGAAGCAATCGACATGGCTGCGGGAAAAGTATCGTTGGATGATTGAGACATATTAACATGATCATGGGGATGAATGGGATCTTTGCTGCCAATTTCCCCTCCGGCGAGCTCGATAGCCCGGTTGCTGATTACCTCATTGACATTCATATTGGTCTGGGTGCCGGAACCGGTCTGCCACACGGCCAGAGGAAACTGATCATCCAGCTCACCGGCGATCAATTCCCCGCACACTTCTACAATTAAATCTTTTTTCTCTTCTGCCAGAAAACCCAGCTCATAATTCGTCAGGGCTGCCGCTTTTTTAACGATTCCAAAAGCTCTTATAACCGGCAGAGGAATCGTTTCTGTACCGATATTAAAATTCTTCGAAGCTCGCCGGGTTTGAGCACCATAATAAACATCCTGCGGCACCTTTACTTCTCCTAAACTATCTTCTTCTGTGCGATATTTCATTATTACTCCTCCCCAGCACTCTCTCTGGCAAAGCCATATTGTTCTTTCTTATTCTACATTCTACAAAACTGCCGGAGAAAAATCCAGAAATTTAAAGGAATTCAGGCTATTCTATGACAAACTGGATTTCCATCTCCTGCTCTTTACATATCTTTCAAAATATTGATAAGGTAATTATAAGATGCAGGTCAGCTGATTTTTGGAAGCGAATCGTGATATCCCTGCAGTGAAAGGGTGATTATAAGAAGATGAATTTATATTTTAGATGTGATATTATTTGGGCAGAAAGTAAAGATATGAGGGAATAAAGAGGAGTGATTAAAATGGTAAGAACAATAAGCAAACAAGAGATTGATGAATATATAACAGAAATAGTAAATGTAGTAGAGAATTCTAAATCTATTAAGAAGACCAGTCGCAAAATAAATGATATATTATCAGATAGAAAAATGCCTATAGATATAATCGTTTGTTCTGAAGAAGATTTGCTGGCAGCAGAGACATTGCTTGATTCCCCAGAAAACAGATATCCAATGCTTACAGCAATAATAGGTTTTCACAGCCAGCAATGCATAGAAAAATGCTTAAAAGCAATTTTATCTTTTAAAGAGATAGATTTCAGGTGGAGTCATGATTTATATTTCCAAATTCTTCAAAAGGCTCTACTCAAACGACCTTATTTGCAGGGTTGTATTATATACAATTATAATGTACAATATAAATATGCAATATGAAAACACAATTATTATAAGGAGGTTACTGATATGCCCAGCACAGAAAAGAAGAATCACACTTTTTTTCTGCCAGAAGAGCTTGTAAATAAATACCGCAAATATTCCGAGCAGGATTATATATCGTCAATGAACGAGGGAGTGCGGAGGGCCATGGAGGAGTTTTCTCAAGAAATAGAAAAGGAAATTCTCCGTCAAAAGATGGAGGAAGCTGCAGAGGATCCTCAGTTTATGGAAGATCTTGAAAACACTATGAAGGCTTTTAAACATGTCGATTCAGATACGGCCAGGGAGTTGGCGGACTAATGGCTGATTATCAGTGGAAGACCTTTTGGGCCGATCTTGAGCCAACTCGAGGTTCTGAACAGGCAGGCACCCGTCCAGTATTGGTGATATCTTCAGAGGCAGTAAACCAGGCTTTACCGATCGTGACTGTTCTCCCATTAACCACTGCTGGGGAAGAAAGAAAGATTTATCCTACAGAAGCGCTTTTGCCAGGGGAAAAA
>NZ_FNGO01000044.1 GCF_900103135.1 Halarsenatibacter silvermanii
CAGATGCAGCCAGGCCTTTCCATATTCCTGCTGAATGTGATATAATTTTAATATAGATAGGAGCGAACAATCTAATGAACAACAACAGCAATAATAATTCCACTGAATTTAATCCTTCAGAAGTCAACAACCCTCATGATAAGCTCTTCAAGTGGTCTTTAGGTGATGAGGAAGTTATGGCTGATTTCCTGGACTTTTCTCTACCACAGGATGTGAAAAAGAAATTAAATCTTGACTCTCTAAGCAGAACCAAAGATAGTTATGTGGATGATATGCTGAAAGAGTCCATTACTGATGCAGTCTTCACCACAACTTTAGCTGATGGCAGTCCTGGCTATATTTGTGTTCTATTTGAACACAAAAGCACAGTTAAAAGAATGACAGCTTTTAAAACTTTGAGATATCTGCACAATATTTACAGTGATAAATATAGCGATGGTACAAGTCCTCAGGTTATGCCTATCATTTTTTATCATGGTTCAGAAGACTGGACTGCTCCTACAAGACTTAGAGATTTGCTGACTGGTGATGTCTCTATTTTGGAAAACTACACACCTGATTTTGAATACCTGCTTTTAACTCTAGATGATGCAATGAAATTTCTGGAGAAGACATTATCACCTGAAACAAAAGCCTATATCAATGTCCTGTATGTTGCCAATGCTGAAACTGAAGAAGAAGCCTGGCAGAGATACTTTAAGTTGCTGGAAATCTTCCAAGACCCAGATAAATGGACATCAATGGAGTTATTGAAAAGATTCCTCCAAACTCTAATCCTGTATTTAGCCAATGCAAACCCTTATTTTGATACCCCAAAAATCTTAAGCTCTACCTCAGAAAAGCTTTCTGAAAGGAGGAACTCTATTATGCAGTTAAAAGAACAATTTGTTGAAGAAGGCAAAGATAGGGGCAAAAAGGAACTATTAGTTAGAATGCTGAAGAATAAATTCTCTCAACCTCTCCCTGAAGATGTTAAAGAAAAAATTAACTCAGCTGATGAAGACAAGGTATTAGAAATTTCAGATCAGTTATTTGAAATAGATTCCTATGAAGAAATCAGGAATTTATTAAATTAAATTTTTTACTGATAGTTTTTTTATCATCACCAACCTTATATTGAAATTTTTTTGCTAAATATTAACCAAAGGGGAGCAGAAAGATATGAGTCTCTATGACACTATCCAAGATGAAGGCAAAGATAAAGGTAGAAAAGAAACTTTGATTAAATTATTGCGTAATAGATTCTCTAAAACTTTGCCTGAAGATATAGAAGCAAAAATTGAAAAAGCTGATGAAGACGGTATTGATACCCTTATAAATAGTTTTTCAGATATAGTAACTTTAGATGATGTACGAGATGTTCTCGAAGAATAACTATTATCCTATTTAGGAGTAAGGAAATTATTAAATATCTCATGATTAAGAGGAAATGAAAGATAAAATTCATTATCAAATTAACCAGATAGATAAGTTCCTGGAAAATATTCTTTCTATAATAGCTGAGGGGATTAAAGCCATCTCCCGGCCACTTCAGCAGCATCACTGATGGGAAGATAGCGCTCAAAAATACCTTCTCGATCATAGAGTTGGGCCAGCTTTTCATCTTTATCATCACAGTCTATTCCCTCCAGCAGCTCATCCCGGGGGAAGACATATTCATTTACATAACCTTCTTCATATCCCATCTCGGCCAGTGATTTAAGCTCCTCCAGCCTCAAATTCTTTGTCTCGGTGACCAGAATTCCCCAGATAAAAGAATCCTTCTTTCGCTTCAGGCCTTCCCGGTACAGATAGGAAAAATAATCCTTTACCTCTTCTCGCTCCAGCTGGCCGTCAGCCACCAGCAGCACCAGAGTTTCCAGAGCCGCTGTGCGCGAAACGTGAGCAATGCTCTCATTCTCGATGACATCCTTTAAAGCCTGGAGATCACCATTAAAAACTGAGAGAAGCACCCGGGGAATATCTTCTGTCAGCACATCACCCAGCACCGGATCGACCACTTTTTCCCGGTGAGATATTATTTCCAGAGCAAGGGGAAAAGCCCGTTCCTCGCCAAAATCGGCCAGAAGAAACAGCGCATAGATGGGAAGCATGGAAACATCGGGGGCAGTCCCACTCTTCGCCGCCTCTTCCATGGTGGCAGCGGTATCCTCAAGCACCCGCAGCAGATGAGGGGTGACATCCCGGGGACGCTGTGAAGCTGCTCTGATAGCAGTGTAGAGTCTGGAAGTGCTGTCCGCATCACTTAAAAGCTCCATAACTCTCTCGCTATCCGCCTCGAGCAGCTCCTCTTCCAGCTCTTCCCTGACTCTCGGTTCCATTTCCCTCAGTTCCTCACTGGTCATATCCCTGTTCAGCAGATACCATTCTATCTCTACTTTCGGAATATAAAACCGGGCAAATCCGAAAAAACCGTCGAAATAAGTTGCTTCTGACCCCTTAAGAGGCAGGGCTGGCAGACTCTGACCTGTGACCTCCACGGCTTTCTCCAGAACCGCAAAAGCCTCCGGTCTTCTTTCGGCTGCAGCCCGGGAGACGAATTTGTAAAATAAAATCTCCCGTTCATCCAGTTTTTCCCCTTCCTGAGCAAGAACTTTTTCCACATCCTCCAGCAGCTTATCCTCTTCTTCCCGGTCGGTTTCCTCCGGCTTTCGGGCCGTAAACTGCCACAGCCTGGCCTCAAGCCGGGCCCGTACATCCTCGGGTAAAAAAGCAGGAGCAGAGAATACCCGGCCCAGCCCTTTCCGCCATTCTTCTTTTTTCATCTCTCCCAGTCTGTCGATAAGGTCAACCAGCCTGTGAGCAGCACCCCGGGGCCTGGCGAGCATATCTTCCTCCACCCGGGCCGCAAAAGTCAGAAATCCTGCCAGAAAGTCCGGCCTTTGTTCGCTGGCCTTAGCTGCAGCCACAGCCTGAAAGGGCAAATGGGGCTCCTCCTCAGCGGCCAGCCACAGCTTAAAGGAAGTCAACCGCTCATAGGCCTGGATGGCCACCAGATCATCATAATCCGCAGCCGGAAGTTCTTCTTCATTCTCAGCTTTCCCGGCATAGATACTGTGCAGAAGCGACTTTAGACGCTCCCCCATTTCGAGATCGGAGATGGCGGTGTTCACCTCGCGCAGCCCTCTCAGCAGCAGGCGCAGTGCAGCAAGCTCCCGCTGTACCCTCTGCTTATTCTGAGGCTGACTGTTTCCGGCACATAACATCTTCTCCACCTGGCGGCGGACTTCTTTTTCCCCGTCCAGTGAGATTCCGGCCAGCTGACTCAGCAGAAACAGCTCACACTTCTCTCCTTCGTATCTATCCGGCTCACTGCTGAATTCAGAGGCTGCAAAGGAGAAATTGTCTCTGATCATATGTACCAGCTGTTCCCGGCGGTTGAGCATATACATACTCAAAGCTCGCAATTTATAAAATTCAACCACATCGGCCTGCTCTTTCTTCTCCTGCTCATAAACATCCTCATCCCGGCTCTTCCGGTCAAGGGCAGCGATATCTGCCAGGTCGGGATGGTTTTTCAGCAGGTCTCCGGCGGTATCCATCAGCTCATAATTATCACAGTGGCAGAGCCAGCGCATACAGGCCAGAGGCAGGTTGACATCAGCGGAGATAGCATTCATCTCAGCTTCTTGTCCGTTTTCTTCCGCTATTTCCAGCATCTTCAGCAGTTTCTCTCCCCACTGCTGGAGTGAAGAGCTATTGGCTCTCTTGCAGCTGAAGAGCGAGCAGAGCGTCTTTTCCATCTCGGGCCGCTCTAACTCCTCATGGGGAGGATCCTCTAAAATGCTGCTGTGCCCCTCATATTCCTGCACATAGACCTCAAGCGCCAGTCTCTTAAACCCCTCGCCCCACAGAGCGTCCAGCAGTTCTTCCTTCTTTTCTTCCGTAAGCTCCCGGGAGTCCAGGGCCTCCCACAGCATCTCCTCTCCCCGGGCGGAATCTCCCACGTTGAGCAAAGACAGCCCGTGGTAGGCAGTCAGAAATCTATTTTCATCCCTGAAATCTTCGCATTCCTGCAGCACCTCATCCAGTTCAGACCACCTGGCATCGCCAAACAGAAAATTACAGTATGGGCGCAGGAGCATATCCCTCATTTCCGGACCCTGCAGGCGCCACAGTCTCCCCAAAATCTCATCCGCTCTCTCATTTTCATTAACATTAAGGCAGGCTGCAGCCAGCACTTCCAGAAATTCAACGCTCAGTGGATAATCGTCTATAGCATCCTCCAGAGGTACAATGATCCTTCGTATTCTTAATCCCTTCATGTTGTGGGGGCCATTGGAGGCATCAAAAAAGATATCCTCGACAGCCCGAAAGTACTGCTCTTTTTCCCGCTCCGGCCTGACCCTGTCACAGCACTTTTTGTACTTTTGACCGCTGCCACAGGGGCAGAGGTCATTGCGCCCCACTTTGTAGCTGCGAGCAGGCCGGTTCCGCTCAAAATTTTCTCTGATTATATTTTTTAAACCTCTCATTTTCGCCATATTATCCCTCCAGCAATAATTACAGAATATCTGCTGCCCAATATTTTATCGGTATGCCAAAAATATAAAACTACAGTCTATGTTTCTCACCACAGACTGCAGTTTCCAAAGCATCAGTCAGCTCACCTATTCTTTTTTCTAATAACTTAATAACCATATCTTTTTTCTCTTTTTCCATTAGCTCATCAGCAATGGTCTCCATATTATCATCCTTTAATTACTTCACGATCAGTTCATTAAAATATATCTTTATTCAAGTATTTCTCCCACATCCTCTATAAGCTTTTCATAATTATGAAGCAGCTTGTCTATCTGTTTTATTTCAAATTCAATTTTTCGGGTTAGATTATTAGCTGACATGAACAAGTTCTCCTTCATCTTCTAATAATTCAGCAAAATCATTAGCCTTATCAAGATTGACCAAATCCACAGAATGTTCCAGCTCTATAATTAGCTTCCCGATCAGAGAAAAATATACACCCTCAGGACAACCTCTTATGGCCAGATCAATATCCGCATTTTTCCTGTCTTCGCCTCTAGCCAGCGAACCAAATAAATATATTTCTTCACAGCCAGCATCCTTCAATATTTCAATGGCTTTATTTATATCATTTTTGTATTCATCAGCTATCTCTTTTTTGTCTAACATAATTACACCTCACTCTTTAATTCACTCAATAAAATTATATCATATAATAGGGATAATATCATCTTCCTAAGCTTTCCGACGATGTCAAGTAAATGTGGGTTGGGGAATAAAAAGAGGACTCCCCCCCATGAAAATATTATCTCGATGCCCCCTTCATAAGATGATAAATTGCGTTTCTCTCCCCCTTTTTCAGGGCGGGAATGTTTTGCTTTCTTTCACCAAGAGCACTGGTTAGGCTGCTGCTTTGATATGTGCCGCCGCCAGCAACTTTTTTGACAGTTTCTTCAATTCTTTTTTCTCGTCTATTACGTCTGATAAGCTCTAAAATATCATTCCTGTTACCACCGTTGAATCTGAAGGCTCTCAAACGTGACATTCTATCCATCCCTGTCCTGCTCCAGCCCATAGGCCTGCT
>NZ_FNGO01000045.1 GCF_900103135.1 Halarsenatibacter silvermanii
TTTTCCTTGGCTTAAGTTAAGTTTTCGGCCAAAAAATTGCGCTCTCTTCGCGAGAGCTCGTCCCTGAGCTCCCGCTCAGCCCGGCACATCCTGAGCCGGGGACACTATTTTTTGGCCATAGACTTAACCTGAGTTTCGAAAAATTTCGAGTATCACTTTGCTTTATATCTTCCAGCCACTATTGTTATGATAGTGGTCTTATACGATATTTATCACTGATAACAAGAAGATCCAAATATGTTTTCTTGAATCCACTGGCTTCCACCTGTTTTTTGATTGATATCATTATTATAATACATGTGTTTGCAGAGGTCAAGCACTTATGCAAAAATTTTACATTTACATTTCGATTGAGCAAAATTGGGTAATAAAGCTTATAATAGTTATAGCTTTTATTTTCAGCTTTTTACTGTTGTCGATAAATTTTATCCATCGGCTTTGCCTGCTGGAAAGCTTCAGGAAGATGATATTTTCACTGTTATATGATATAATTTAGGTGAAAATAAAAAGATTTAGATAAATTGGGAATGTGGACTATGAGGGGTTGGCCTATGATGCCGAAAATGTCCAAGAGAACCTCAATAGAAGACTGGAGGCGAAGTCGATGTGGGTGAATATGATCGTGAAATCCAGCCGGAAAATCAGTTATGATTCTGAGAAGGGAGGCAGGTTTTATGGATGTTTCAGAATATATTGAACATCACAGGGAAAAAGCTGAGCAGGAGAAAAGAGAAGCCGAACATCTCTTTATATATTTGAATAGACTAGTAAAAGAACAGGTTCAGGATTTGGCCAAAAAATATAATCCTGAAAAGATATATCTTTTTGGTTCACTGCTTGACAGGGATAAATTTTGCGCTGGTTCTGATATAGATTTGGCGATTTCCGGCCTGGAAGCGGAAGATTATCTGGATTTCTGGGGGGATTTAGAGGAGCGTCTCCAGCACAGCTTCGATCTGGTCAACCTGGAAACAGCTGATAACAGGTTGAATCAGTTTATCCGTCAGGAAGGAGTGGTGATTTATGACAGGAAAAAAGAGGAAAGCCAATTCATTTAAGGTACTGGCTTCTAAACTCGAACAGGATTGGGAGACTGCCCTGGAGCTGGCTGAGAGAGTTAATAAATTTGCTGAAAAAGTAAATGATAATAGTGCAGAACAGGAGCTGAACCCAAATATTTATGCTGCTGCTCTTTCTCTGCAGCATTATTATACCTGTCTGGAAACAGCTTTTAAGCGTATTGTCAGAGAAATTGATGATACTTCGATTACCGGTGAGCAGTGGCATAAACTGCTATTAGAACATATGGCAGTAAAAGTTGAAGGAGTTAGACCTGCATTTTTTGACAGGAAAGTAAAGGAAAAATTAGATAAATTGCGTCGTTTCAGACATTTAGTTCGACATGGTTATGAACGCGAACCTGATTGGGAACAGCTGCTGTCATTGATAAATCTCATGAATGAATTGAATGATGTGCTGGATGAAAGGTTTGCTGCTTTTATAGACTATTTATATGAAGTGGCAAAAGAGCTGGAAGAATGATTTCACGAAATTAACGGCTGACACGAAGAATTCGAGATATTAATAGATTATATATTTGATATAGAAGCAGTCCGGTCCTATTAAGTAATTATGAAAGATAAGCTAAATTTTTATCGCAAGAATGCTAACAAATTCAAGCAGCAATAAACCAAAATTGTCTTAGTTGGTCATTATATTCAAATCCAGCTGCTTGAAAGGAGGAGTAATTGGAGATGATTGAGCCGCAGAAGCTGGTCAAGAAGCTGCATAAAGTGAGCTTTTTAAAACAGGCTGCAGTTATTTATATGACCTGGATTTTCTGGAGCGTGATCAGGTAAGGGAAATGACGAAATCGTTAACTTCTATGTTTATTGATTATCTGGCTTATGAAGGAGAATTTGATTCCATACAGGAGTTTTTTGAAAACAATAAAAGAAATTATAAAGTGGTAAATTCTACAGATTATTTTGGGCTTGAAGATTTTAAAGAAACTCTAAAAACAGCTAAAGAAGACCTGGCTGAAGCAGGTTATACTGACGAAGAAATTCACTCAATCCTTGAAAATTATAGAAAAGGCAGAAGGTTAGGAAAAATCGAATCAATTGAGATGCTATTAAAAGGAAAATTCAATTCTGTGCCGGAAAAGTATAAAAAACAGCTGAGAAATAAGAGCCGGATTAAGCTGGACAGAATTATTAATATAATATTTGATATAGAAGATATTGAAGAACTTGAGGAGTACTTATAAATATTCTTCTGGAAGTACAGATGAATCTTTATAGTATCGATATTTATCTCAATATCAGCATAAGCTGACTTTACTCGATAAAAGCTGGCTTAGATCTGTGAATATAGATGATTGAGCCCAATAAAGCTGTAGCAGTACAATATAAAACAATAAGATGCATATTTTTGCTTACTTTTGGAGGAGTGATTTCATGGAATTAACATCTGATATGAAGAAAGTTATTAAGGATGTATTAAAAAAACATGGAATAACTAAAGCAGGGGTATATGGTTCATATGCTCGTGGGGAAGCAGCTGCCGGGGATAGTGATATTGATTTAATAGTGGAATTGTCGGAAAAAAACTTATTTGCTTTGGCCTCCTTAAAACGTGATTTAGAAGAAGAACTGGGGACAGAAGTCGACATAATAACTTATAATGGTTTGAAAAAGTTTGCCCGAAAAGAAGATTTTAAGGAAAGAGTTCTGGCAGAACAGGAGATATTGTTATGATTGGTGATAGAGATGCAGATGCTTTGGAGGACATTTTATATAGTATTGACCTGTTAAAAAAATATTCTGCCGGACTTTCGGAAGAGAAATTTTATAAAAATCAGGAAAAGCAGGATCTAATAGTTCATCGGCTTGAAATTATCGGAGAAGCCAGCAGTCGTATAAGTGATGAAATTAAAGATAAATATGATGATATACCCTGGGAAGATATGATCAATATGAGAAATATTCTAATACATCAGTATGATAATATTTTTCTTGATATAGTCTGGAAAACTTTAAAGGAAAAGATTCCTGAAGTTGAAGAAGAAATTCTTGGCATAAAAGAAGAAGAGGATTTTTAACAGACGGCTTTTATGGAGCAGAGCTGCCTGCGGTGGCTGCTGGATACCAATATAATAATTTCCGGTATAGTTTTGGCCGGGAAAGGAAAGTGAACTGCTGGAATTGGCGGTAGCTGGAGAATATAAAGCAATTATATGCGAATTTGTATTACAGGAAGCCAAAAGAGTAATAAGGGGTAAGTTTTCAGACATGGAAGATGACGCAGTGATGTCATTGGATTTGCTGTTAAGATCAGCAGAAAAATATCCTTTGCTTTCTAGCAAAGAGGTCAGCCGATAAGATAGAGGTTCTTCATGTAAATCTTTGGTAGAATTCCAGTAAAGGGCAATGATTAAAAACAGCTTTTTTTATAGGCTGTAATTTTATATTTTTGGTATGCCGCCCGATTATTAAGCAGCAGATCTGCCTGCAGCGCGGCTGCGGGCAAATGATGAAGTAAACAGGGATGTAGGTTATAATAGTGGAAACCAAGTTTAACCGTATGTATTTGGTTTTTATGGAACGGATTTTGAGAACGAGTACAGGGATATGAATTTTAGTAGAAAGTTAAAGCATTTTCGGGAAGATTTCAAAGAGGATTTGAGTGAGGAGTGATTGCATGGAACTTAAGGGTGCTTTAGTTATGAAGGAAGCCTGGAATGAGGCAAAAAGAAGGATAATTCAGGAAGAACAGCATGTTTGATATAGATAAGACTATAGAGAAACTTGAAAAGAGCAATATTGTAGCTAATTATAGAATTGAAAAAGCGGCTGAAATAGCAAACTGGAGATGTTATGGAAGACCGGGAAAAAGTATTGGCTACAATTCCGGAATATTTAATTTAATTCAGTCGGTTGAGGTAGATAAAATGCAGATTTTTCTAGCTAAATGTTAATAATACTCAAAAAAAAGCTCTCCTGTAGAGGAGAGGCTGGTTGTTATCAGATATGTGGTTAGAAATTATAGCTGATCATAGATGTCTGCTTTTGATTCATAATTTAAAAGATTATCTCTAATTTCTTCTAAGTTTTCAATGTCAGCATCTTTGAGTTTTGCTTCCAATGATTCAGTGTCTTCAATGGCAAATAGCTGAGGAGCTTGGATAACAATTGTATTTATAAGTGTTTTCCTTCTACCTTTTTCCATTCCTTCTTTTTTGAAATCATCAAAAAAGCTCATAGTATTCTGCTCCTCTTTGGCTGATATTTAGCAAAATAATTTCAATATAATGGTGGTGATAATAAAAAAACTCTCAGTAAAATTTAATTTAATAAATTCCTGATTTCTTCAAAAGAGTTAATTTCAAATAACTGATCTGAGATTTCTAATACCTTGTCTTCATCAGCTAAGTCAATTTTTTCTTTAATATCTTCAGGAAGAGGTTTAGAGAATTTATTCTTCAGCATCCTAACTAAAATTTCCTTTTTACCTTCTTCAACAAATTGTTCTTTTAATTTCATGACAGAGTTCCTCCTTTCAGAAAGCTTTTCTGAAGTGGTGCTTAAAATTTTAGGTGTGTCAAAATAAGGATTGACATTGGCTAAATAAAGGATTAGAGTTTGAAGGAATCTTTCCAATAACTCCATTGATGTCCATTTATCTGGATCTTCGAAGATCTCCAGCAATTTAAAGTATTTCTCCCAGGCTACTTCTTCAGTTTCAGCATTGGCAACATACAGGACATTAATATAGGCTTTGGTTTCAATTGAGAATGTTTTATCCAGAAATTTCATTGCATCATTAAGAGTTAAAAGTAGATATTCAAAGTCAGGTGTGAAGTTTTCCAAAATAGAGACATCACCAGAAAGTAGATCTCTAAGTTTTGTAGGAGCTGTCCAGTCATCTGAACCATGATAAAAAATAATAGGCATTACCTGAGGACTTGTACCATCGCTGTATTTATCAGTGTAAATGTTGTGGAGATACCTTAAAGTTTTGAATGCAGTCATCCTTCTTACAGTGCTTTTGTGTTCAAATAGAATACAAATATAGCCAGGACTGCCATCAGCTAAAGTGGTGGTAAAGACTGCATCAGTAATGGACTCTTTCAGCATATCATCCACATAACTATCTTTGGTTCTGTTTAGATTGTCAAGATTTACTTTCTTTTTCACATCCTGTGGTAAAGAAAAGTCCAGGAAATCAGCCATAACTTCCTCATCACCTAAAGACCACTTGAAGAGCTTATCATGAGGGTTGTTGACTTCTGAAGGATTAAATTCAGTGGAATTATTATTGCTGTTGTTGTTCATTAGATTGTTCGCTCCTATCTATATTAAAATTATATCACATTCAGCAGGAATATGGAAAGGCCTGGCTGCATCTG
>NZ_FNGO01000046.1 GCF_900103135.1 Halarsenatibacter silvermanii
TTAATTCTAGGATGCCTGGAGGTGTCCCTCCTTTTTCAGGTACACCTCTGTAATTTTAGTTTCCATTCTCTGTATTTTTAGTTTACCAAAAACAGCAATAATCTTCTTGATTAATAATAGTATTTATCCTTTAAATTATAGAATTGGCTTGTTAAGAAATTATTATGATGATATTAAATCCAATATTAGTACCTTAAATGATGATTTATCATCACCTGGATTAAATAATATTTCTTCTAAACTAAGATTGAAACGTAATTTGAGATATCAAATAAAAAATGCCAACTATGATTTATTGAGTAATAATATAATAAAAATTCCTAAATCTGAAAATGAAGATATTGTTGGAGGCTGTGAATTTGATTACATTATTAAATTTAATAATAAAACTTATGTTTTGCCAAATGAATTATTGATTCTACTGAAAAAAGTGGGATAAATAGATCCTAAAGGCCCTATAAGATCGAATGAAAACAGAAGAATGCCAGGATATTTCTTCAATAAAGGATTCCAGTACCAATATTACCTGACCAAGATTGTTTAATCAGGTGATGAAACCTGATATTCAATTTTTTGACATAGTTCTCTCTATTATTTTACTCAAGTGCTGAATGAAGGCCTGTGATCACCTGTTAATAACCTGCATAACTGATTGAAATTGTAGCTCAATGCTTTGAATGCTCCATTCATATTGACTTTGATCATGCCGGTAACTTTGAATTTATAAAGTCCATATGATCTTTTAAGCGCAGAAAAGGTGCCTTCAATTGCCGGCCTTAGTTTCATTAATTCCTCGTATTCCGGGTCTTTATGCTTTTCTCGCACTTTATCAAGTTCGTGACGTCGACCGGTAAATCTTACAGTCATATCTTTCTTTTGCTCTTTGATAGGGCACTTATTTCGGAAAGAGCAGTCGCTGCAGTCACTTTTCTTAAACCAGGCAGCATAATAATCATTTTTCTCCAGATACTTGCTTCTTTGCGGAATTACTCCTGCCGGGCAGGCAGCTATACCTTCTTCATCTTTTAGCTTAAAACCGGCAGTGCTGTACTCGGGATCTCTACCTGTTAAATCAGTCGGTATTATTTCCACATCTTCTTTTTCGGCTGCAGCCTGTGAGGTTTCGCCATGATAACCGGCATCTACAACTAATTTATCGAGACAGGTTCTCTCATTCAATCCGGATAATCTGTCCTCAAGAAAGTCAATATCACTGCGCACATTGGGCTCAACTGATACATCGGTTATCATCTGCACAGGATTGTCAGGATGGGAAGTCTCACTAATATTAAAAGAGTATCCCTGAGAAGAGCTTTTACCTTTCCGGCGGTAAGTAGCATCTGGATCATTGGGGTTTTACAGGCTATCAGCGGAGATATCTTCATCATCTTTGAGTTCGCCGCCGGCTTCTATTGTCTGATCATCTACCAGTCGACAGAGAAGTTCATAAGACTTTAAGCTATTGACTTCATCATCATTTTTAAAATGCTGCTTTACAGTTTTGATTTTGCCCAGCAGTATCTCACGGATCTCCTTTTTGGTGTATTCATCAAGATATTCCTGAAACTTTTCTTCTGATAGTATTGTCAGAACGTTTTTGTGTATCTTCCCCTTCTGATTTTTATTAAGATCAGAAACAAAGTTGTCCAGAGTCCTGCGCATAAGTTCTATACTGGAGAGGTTTTTGATGTTGGCATCGACCATGGTGGAATCCATCTTCTGAATTTCGGTTTCTAAATCGGCTATCTCAATTAACGCATCCGTCAGTTCTTCAAAAACTTCTTTGATCAGGTTATTGCCGGTCTTATTGGCGTGTTCGACAATTCTATCGCGAAACTCATAGACAGTTCTATAGGTCAAATTCAGCTGACCCACTCTTTTTAAACCCACTGCTTTCATGAAGCGAACATCATAATTGAAGCTATCAACAACTTCTTTATCGGTGAAATCAAATAACTGCCTTAAGATTTCCAGAGCAATGAGAATCTGGACGGGAAAGTTAGGTCTGCCCATATTTTCCGAAAAAAGAACTTTAAACTTGGATTCGTCTATATTCTTGAATATTTTTCTGTAAAAAATGCCGGGCCAGCCTTCATTAAGCTGATCCTGCTTGGATTCGGGCAAATTGTATTCAAAATCGCCAAAACCCCTTGTTTCATCTTCCTCATATTCTGAAAACATCATATCACCCCAGTTATTATGTTGTTACCATTATACCATATAATCGCCTTGATATCAGGGGTTTTGGACAATTTTTTCCGGCTAAAAAAATGATTTTCCTTGAATCTCGAAGTTTATTTTGGACTTTTTTCAGTGCAATCATTATTAAATAGTAATAATAGAAAAATAGAAGTTAATAAGTTGGATTCTTGGATATTAGATATATAGTTTGACGTCGTCTAACAGAGGGTTTCCGCTACGGCTAAAGCCCAGCCTGCCTTCGGACATGCTCTCTGTCACAAAGTTTGCAATGAGTTAGGTTAGTAGTTTGGCCAGCAAACTTTTGGGTCAGGTCCTGACGGACACGAGCACGTCGGGAACCCTCGGGACGTTATACGACATTGGATAAGGGGGTTTTTTGAATGAATAAAGAAAATCTCCATAACCTTTAGTTAACGGTGCTGTGGGGTTTGCCCCAGCTTTGACCACGAAGTGCGCAAATCTCACGATGAAGCCCTAATAATTGTTGTCTGGGTAGTTTGTCAATTAATTCTTGATGCCACAATCTTATTTTTTCGCCTCCTTTTTCAACTTATTTATGGTAACTCCCTGGCATATATGTCAATACTTATTTACAAATAAACAAAAAAAGACCACCCGTTAAGGTGGTAACTACTCGCTAATTCATAAGCAATATAAGCAAATCTTTTCTTTAAGCTGTGGTTGTAAGGACCTGGATTGGAGATATAAAGGTAATATGTCGAATGGTAATTATTAAAATACTTCAATCAGCTAAAAATTGCACAAAATAAACATTATAAGCGATCAACCTTCACTGATCAGGGGAAATTTTGTAGCAAATCGAAGAAATTCGGAGAAATTTAAAGTTTAGTTTTTAAGTTATTGCCGGCTGAAAAGGCTCCCCGAGAAATGCTAATCTGATCTCAGGGGCTTTCGGCCGGTTTAATTGTTTTTAAATGGCTATAATCAGGGTAATTTGCTTTATGGTGGAAAATAGATTATTTTTGAAAAGTTATTTGTTTCAGAGTCAACAAGAAAATAATAAAACAATCTCCAAGTTCCAATTTAAGGGAGACGGCTAGTGAGTTGGCGAATAAAAAGGCGGCCGCTCAAAAGTTTGCAAGACCTTTTGTTAGCATCATCCCCAGTAGCACAAGGATGTGTTCATGTAGCAGAAGTTATTTAACCACAGTACCTCAACGTAATACCGTACTATATCAGTATAATTCAGAAATAAAGTTGTGGAAATGCAAAAATTTATCTTTTAAGCTAATATAACGTATTTAAGGCGTTTAATTTGGGGGGGAATCATTAATATATTTTTTTATTCCTTCGACTAAAAAAACTACGGCTTTTGCCCCGGGGTCTATTTTACCTTTAGATTTTTCCTTGTAATAAGCCGCTCTCCCATGCTGTGCTATCATATTTTTGGTTCTTTCTGCATTTTCTTCTGCTGTCTTCAAAACCTCATCAATAATGTTTGGTTTAGGAGACTTATTTATTGAATTTTTTATTACATTATTTATTGGAATTAACACATCTAATAAAGTTTTATCCCCTGGCTCAGCCCCTCCTTTTTCACTAATATTATTAATGCCAGCTTCAATCATCATTGAAAAATCTTCAATATCTATGTTATCTTTGCCTTTAACTTGTTTTCCAGCCTCCATTAATGCTGAGGACAATAAAGTTCCCATAGTTGAAGAGGCTTTATTATTGGCAGAAATTCCTCCTTTAATGAGAAATTCACCAATGTCATTTCCTCGATAGTCATCTGCAAATTCGTTAATTCCTTTAAAAAAGTTAACCATGGTTATACCTAAGTCTCCATCTCCAATTTTACCGTCAAGTTCGTTTAACTCATTTTTCTTGTTTTTCATTTCTTTTTCTAAAAACTTACTTAACTCTACTAAATCTTCTATGTCGATATATTGCATTTTGTGTTCTCCTTCCACCAATTATTCTTGAACAAAAAAGGGTGAACACGCAGGGGCTTTTAATAACTTTTTAAATTCCTCGTTAAGTTTAAATAGAGTTATTGACATACCTTTCATTTCTAAAGAAGTCGCATATTCACCAATATATTTATTATATATTTCTATATCTCTGTCGTTTAGTATTTCCCATACTTTTCGATAAACTATATACAATTCTTCTTTAGGTGTGGCTCCTAAACTATTTATTAATACACTTACTTCATCACCTGATTTATAAGGCCCATCTTCTAAAATTTTTTCTAGCATTCTTTTAGTTACTTCATCAGCTGATTTTAATTTTTCTCTTTTTATGCCAGGCTCACCGTGTATTCCCATTCCTATTTCCATTTCATCTTCTTCAATTTCAAAAGTTGGCTTTTTAGCTTCTGGCAATCTACACGGGGAAAGAGCAACCCCCATGCTTCTTATATTGTCAAGTGCTTTTCTGGTTGTTTTAGCTGTTTGTTTTAGATCATATCCTTTATCAGCAGCAGCACCTGCAATTTTATATCCATAAAAAAGACCGGCAATACCTCTTCTGTTTTCTTCCTCTCCTTTTGGAGCTGAAGCCACATCATCTTTTACTAAAACCGTTTCCACTTCTATACCATCCATTTCTACCATTTCAGCAGCCATATCAAAATTCATTACATCGCCACCATAATTTCCATAGAGATAAAGAACTCCTTCGCCTCCAGCTATTTCTTTTGTGACATTCGCCATTTGTTCTGCGCTGGGTGATTGAAACACATCGCCGATAGCCACTCCATCACATAATCCTTCGCCCACATAACCTTTAAAAACAGGGAGATGCCCAGATCCACCACCAGTAGCAATTGCTACCTTTCCATCAATAGGAGCATCAACTCTCACTACTTCTCTGGGGTCTTCATTTACAGTTCTTAACTTATTTGGATAAGCTCTTAATAAACCGGAAATCATTTCATCAACAAAATTTTTTGGATTATTTATGATTTTTTTCACCATATTCACCCTTTCTGTTTTATCTTTAAATTGTTTTTAATTTTTTTGTTCTAAAATTTTTACGCATTGATAACTGCTGACTATTAAAAATGCGGACATTTGTCCTCCCCCTAAGCTGCTGGACATCGTAGCAGCTATAATATAGTATTAAGTCCAAGGGAGGACAAAAAACCATGGCAAAA
>NZ_FNGO01000047.1 GCF_900103135.1 Halarsenatibacter silvermanii
GCTGCTTGTGTTTTATTTTTTCGCCTCAAACATTTTTTCGAGAAATTATCGCATATTTTATTTTCAAAGAACGAGGTTTTTCAACAGTCTCCTAGGCTCAAAATCTTTTTCGAACAGCAATAATAAACTTTGGCTGCCGCCATCATAAATTCTCTGATTTGCAGGCAATTCACTCTGAAGTTCGTTTAAATTATCTAATGAAATATCTAACCCCATAATCTCCATTGCGTTAACTGCTTGATATTGATCTCCTCTTTTAGTAAAACCAGTTATTCTTGTCATAGCAGCATTCAATTCTATATCTTCGCCACTATGGTTTAATATATTAAGCTTATATAATGTGTAGTCATTCACACCGTATTTTTGCTTTTTTTCAGTATCAGCTGGCCTTACTTCTCCCATAATTTCTTTGTCTTCATGCATAGAAAAAGAGTGTTTTGCACCAGTGCTTTCTCTTAATTCGCTGATTTCCTCTTTAATTTCTGACTTTTTGTTTTCATCTTCTAACAAATGATATGCAAACAAATAATCACCAAATGCCTCAAACTCATTACCTTCTTCCAAATTTTCCTCGGCGTTTTCAAGGAAAACCTGAGGGTCAGTAATAAGTTCAGAATTTGCACTTACTGAAAAAGCCAAAACCAGCAGAAAAACTAGCATTAAAGTAAATACTCTTTTTTTAAGCATTTTTAGCCTCCTCAAAAAACATAATCCCATTGTGAATAAATTCCCCCTTTTTCTGGCTCATCAAGATCAGCCTCCTTATCAGCCTCCTTATAATTTTAGAAATTTTCCCTCCCATCTCCCCTAATAAAATATTTGTTTAATCTCCCCCATATTACCTGCAAAATATTTTGAATAATTAGCAATAAAATAGGTAAGTTATTTTAATTACTTACAAATAGAGGAGTGAATAAATTTAATTAAAGCTACGGGAATAGTGAGAAGGGTAGACCAGCTGGGAAGAATAGTTTTGCCGAAGAAATCAAGGGAAGATTTAGGGATTGACAAAAAATCCCATGGAAATTTATGTAGATGAAGAAACAGTTATTTTGAAGAAGTATCAGCCAGACTGCACTTTGTGTGGCGGACTTGAGGATTTAGTCACTATAAATGATAAGAATGTCTGCGAGAGCTGTATAATTAAGCTGGATGGTTTAACTAATTAAATGTGTCAAAATTAATACTTGACCGCAGGGGAATTTCGTGGTAAATCTATATGTGCGTTCGGAAACTTGTCGTGGTTCATAGTTTTACTTTTCTTCAGTGCCGGCTTTTTGGCCGGCACTTTTTTATTTCCTCATTATAGGCAGGAATAAATTTTGAGTTATAGAATTCAATTTATTAGAAGATTATTCAAAATAAGATGGGGGATGAAATTTTATGCCTGGACTTTTCAATAAAAAAATAATAGGGCAAAATATCCAGGACTACCACATAGAAAATTTCACCGAAAAGCTGGAAAAGATAAGAAATTGGAAGGAAAACTTAGCCAATATAAAAGGCCTTAACGAGCAGAGACTTCAGTCGGCTTTCCTCAGCGCTATATTTGAAGATATCTTGGGATATAAAAACGATCCGGCTGCAGAGCAGTGGACAATGGAAATAGAATGTTCAACAGATTTAGATGCTAAAACTCCTGATGGTATCTTGGGATTTTATAAAAGGGAAAATGGAGAAGTCAAAAAAGAGCATAAGGCAGTTATTGAATTAAAAGGGCCGCAGGTTGCCCTGGATAAGGATCAGAAAAGAGAAGGAGCTACCTATAAGTCACCGGTGGACCAGGCTTTCAGCTATACCAATAGGTTGGATAAATGTAAGTGGGTTATAGTTTCGAATTTCATCGAAATGAGGTTATATAAAGTTGGGCGCAGTAAAGAATATAATGAGGTATTTCACCTGCAGGATTTAGTGGAAGAGGATGAGTTTAAAAAGTTTCATTATTTATTATCCAGGGATCATCTTATTACAGAAGAGGGCAGAAGTGAAACCCTGAGATTATCTGGAGCCACCAATAAACGCCATGAAGATATTTCAGTTGAATTTTATAATCTCTACAAAAATATGCGGATCAATCTTTTCGAGCATTTAAAGGAAAATAATTCAGATATAGATTTTGAAATCTTGCTGGAAAAAGCCCAGAAATTTTTGGACAGAATAATTTTCATTTGCTTCTGTGAAGATAAGCAGCTCCTTCCCAATGATGTATTGCATCAGGCTATAGAGAGAGGCAAGAATTCTTTCGAGGTTTCAGATACAGCCATCTGGAATCAGATCAGGGGTGTATTCAGGGCCGTAGATGAAGGCAGCGATAAACATAATATCAACGCCTATGACGGCGGTTTGTTTGCTTACGATGAAGTGCTGGATGAGCTAACTATCAAAGATGATTTCTTCGATGCTATATATGAGATTTCCGAATATGATTTTGATAGCGATGTGGATGTCAATATTCTCGGCCATATCTTTGAGCAGTCGATAACCGATATTGAGCAGCTGAAAGCTGATATTAGAGATGACGAGTATGACAAAAATGAGTCCCGCAGGAAAAAAGAAGGTATATATTACACGCCGAAGTATATTACCAGTTATATAGTTGAAAATGCAGTGGGAGGTTATCTGGAGGATAAAAAAGAGGAACTCGGTTATTATGATCTTCCAGATATCGAAGAGGCAGGCAGTAAAAGCTGGCAAACGAGATATACGCAACAGCATATAGATTTTTTCGATAAATATGAAGAAGAGCTGAAGGATATTACTATTCTTGATCCTGCCTGCGGCTCCGGGGCATTTTTGAATCAGGCATTCGATTTTCTTCTGGAGGAACACAGGTGGTTGAATAAACAGCGAGATTTATTGAGAAATGCCTTGCATGAGAGTAACGGGGCTGTTAGCAGAGATAATGAATTACAGGCCAGCCTTACTTCTCAGGAGCGAATATACAGGAATATACTTAAGAATAATTTATATGGTGTGGATCTGAACAGAGAGTCGGTGGAAATTACAAAGTTATCCCTCTGGCTAAAGACAGCCAATAAACAGGATAAGCTTACCAATCTCGATGATAATATTAAATGTGGGAATTCGTTAATTGATGATCCAGAGATTGCCGGGGATAAGGCTTTTGATTGGGAGAAAGAATTTCCTGAAATAATGGAAGATGGTGGGTTTGATGTAGTTATTGGCAATCCTCCTTATGTAAATATAGAAAATATAAATTCTAATATTAGGGAACATTTAAATCATCAATATAGTAAGTTGAAAGGTAGATTTGATATTTATATGGCTTTTATTGAGAAGGGTTTAAATTTATTAAGAGATAATGGTATGTTTTCATTCATTGTTCCATACTCTTTTTCATATGAAAGATATGGAGAATTAATGAGAAAACATATAGACAAGTATTTCATGATAGATAGATTTTTAGATTTGTCTAAAGTCGAAGTTTTCGATGATGCAACGGTAAATAATTTAGTATTTGTAATAAAAAACAAGAATAAGTCAAGTGAGATAAAAGTTGACAGGTTTGATGAGGATGAGAAAAATATATATTTTGCAGGGGAATTTATACCTCAAAATAGTTTTAAAGAGAATCCAAATTATTCATATAGATTAAATCTAACGAAAGAAAAATTAAGTATCATAGAAAAATTAGAAGATCATTCATTTTGTTTGGGAGATATGTATTATATTAATTGGGGAGCAAGAACAGGAGATATTGAAAAATATGTCACTACTGCTCCTAACGCTTCAGATGCTAAAAAAATGATTAATGGTAGAAATGTGGAAAGATATTTTCTTGATTACACAGGGGAATACCTAATTTATAAACCTAATGAGCTTTATAATCCCATGTTTACTGAACTTTTTGAAAAACCCAAAATATTTGTTCCCGATATATCAGGATACAAAGGAATTAAAGCTGCTTATGATGAAGAAAATCATTACGCAGAGCATACAGTCAGTATAATTATTAGAAAAGATAGAATAAAGAATGCAAAAAGAAATGAAAGATATGTTGTTGACCAAGACCAAGAATTTGAGTATATTCAAAATTATGATGATAAATTTATTTTAGGCTTATTAAACTCAAAATTAATAAATTTTTATTTTCTGGAGAGGTTAAGTGGGGGGTTGCACGTTTATCCTAATGATTTAAAAAGTCTGCCTTTGATACCTCATAATAAAGATAAAAAATTGTCAAATAAGATTATATCTTTGGTGACAAAAATAATGAAGAGAAAAAAGGAGATGGTAAAAGAAAAAAATAAAAGTTTTTTTGATGTTTTACATAGGTATATTGGGATGGCTAAAAACAGTTTAAGAGAGATAGTAAAGAAATCTAATTTTAAGAATGAAATATATTCAGGTTCGGCTTATGTAGTTCGGGACTTTACAGTCAGTTTAGATGCAAATATAGTTACTCTTTATTCCCAAAAGTCAAGCAGCGGCAAATATGAATTATTAAAATTTGAAGAAGATGACCAGTATAAAAGACGATATTTAAAACATTACCTGGAGAACTTAACTGAGCAGCAGCTGAAAGAAATCAATGTGAATCATAGTGGAAATTTGCTTAAAAGGGTGCTTCAAATAGAAATACCTGATTATGATAAAGACTATGTGGTTAAAAAAGTAGTTAATGAATGGGAAAGTTTGCAGCAGGAAATCGAGGAACTGAAAGAAGAAATAAAAAAGACTGATGACGAAATAGATCAGATGGTATATGATTTATATGGGTTGACTGATGAAGAAATTGAAATTGTCGAAAATACTATTTGAGCTTTTAATTTATAACTTACACTTAGGATATTTGTCCGCCCTGTTACGAGGTTAGACCTGGTCGTACAGTGTTGACTGGTTCATCAGGGGATTAACCCCCTGATGAAAATTTGAATTTTTAACCTAACCTTCCTTTTCATCTTTGACATGCTCAAGATGATAGTGTTCAATGATTTCAATGTACTGTTCAATTACTGTTTGACTTCTGCCAGTCATGTGCTGTATTCGCGCAGGTTCAATACCTCTTCTGACAAGAAATTTCACTCTTTCATAGTCTTTGATGTATCTATCAACAGCCTGCTGCGAATGATTGGTCTTACGGGCTAT
>NZ_FNGO01000048.1 GCF_900103135.1 Halarsenatibacter silvermanii
GCAAAGTCCCACCCACACGGTCAAATACCTCTCAAAAAAGCCGAGCTCGTGTTCTTCCTGCATGAATATCAGCTCATGTTAAATGATATTATGAATAGCAAGAACTAACAAAATCCTATCTCGATGCATATCTCAATATTTGCATCTACTCATATAATATTACAGCTGCCAGCCGCTGTCAAACGCATCTTTTCTTTTGTTTTTCGCCTGTCTGTTATTTGCCCATTTTTCAGTTTGACAACTATATTCTAATATCGTAATATAATAACTGCAGGACTAAATTTAGCGTTGCTGAGATCAAAATAGAGGAGGGTGAGAACAATCGGAGATAAAAAACTTTATGAAGCCAGATCGGAGGTAGCCAAAGCTCTCTCTCATCCCACCAGGTTGAAAATCGTGGATCTGCTGGCGGAGGAAAAAAAGCTCTGCGTTCAGGATTTTACCGACCGTCTGGAAACAAGTCAGTCGACCACTTCCAAACATCTTAAAATTTTGCTGCAGGCCGGCGTGGTCGGGCGGGAAAAAAGCGGATTGAAAAACTACTATTCGCTGGAAGTTCCCTGCATAGCTGGATTTTTCGACTGTCTTGACCAGATATTGCGGGGAAAATATCTCGATAAGCAGGATGAGCTCAATCTGGGCTGAAAAAAATTTCCTTGTGAACGAAGCTTTATATCTTACAGTACAACTAAATGAGTTTTTTTTACACGCCTATTAACCAACTGCAGACAGGAAGATCCAGTAAAAAATAAAAGGGGGAGATATCAATGAAAGTGGAAGTTTTAGGACCCGGCTGCCAGAACTGCAAAACTCTGGCTGAAAGAGTAAAAAGAGTGGCTGAAGATCAGGGGCTGGAGAAGTTCCCTCTGAAGATAAAATAAAAAAGATACTGCAGGGATAATCAGGCCGGTGAGAGAACGCTTGCAAATTTTTTCAAGCTCTTTTAACTTCCGCCCTGATATAATCACACCCTCCGGGTGAGAGTACGCCGGTGAAATAAAACCGCTCCTCCTACAATGATCAGCATAAATCCAGTCAGAACTGCTCCCGATATTAAAGGAGAAAGATAATTATTTCCGGCATAGGCCGCTCTTAAAAGCTCTACAGCATAGGTGACAGGAGAAATATAGCTCAAAACTCTCCCCCAGAAGGGCAGTTCTGCCAGCGGCACAAAAATTCCGCTGATGAAAATAACTGGCAGTCTGATGGAATTGGCCAGCATCATGACATTGGAAGGTTTATCGGTGGGCAGGGCGGCAAAAGCGCTCCCCAGACCGGCAAAAAGCAAAGACGCTATTATGGAAGTTAATATCAGCAGGGGAATGCTGGCCACTTTAACCCCCAGAAAGATATAGGAAAATAGTACAATTATTATCGCCAGGAATAAAGAAAAGAAAAATCCCGCTAAAATATCGCCGATCACCATAATCCATCTCGGCATCGGCAGGGCCA
Source organism: Halarsenatibacter silvermanii (assembly GCF_900103135.1). NCBI lineage: Bacteria > Bacillati > Bacillota > Clostridia > Halanaerobiales > Halarsenatibacteraceae > Halarsenatibacter > Halarsenatibacter silvermanii. The sequence goes on from NZ_FNGO01000048.1 coordinate 1,453, forward strand.
GCAGCCTTTCCAGAGTCCCGGTCCTGGTTTCCCAGGGTGTAATAAAAGGCCCTACGGCTGATCCCGCAAAAAAGAAGGTGATCCCCAGCAGTCCGGGCAGAAGTTCCAAAAAACCCAGATCTCTTCCCAGAGCAAAAGCAAAGAATAGACAGAAAGGAAATAACACTCCAAAGATGAGAACAGGGCTTTCGCTGTAATATATTTTGATATTTTTTTGAGAGATGGCAGCCAGCTGCTGCAGCCAGAGCTTAAATCTGCTGATTCTCATTGTTTAATTCACCTCCGGTCAATTCCACAAAAACATCCTCCAGATCAGGTTCTAAGATATTTAAGCCAGCTATTTTTTTATCACCTATTCTACTGATCAGCTCTTTAACAGCCCTGTCAGGGTTATCTGTATAATACTTCATTTTATTGCCCTCTTTTGCTGATTTAGAAATATATTCAAGCTCCGACGGCAGCGGATAATCTCCATCTTCAAGACAGAGCTCTACTGTCTGCAGTTCTTTGAAAGTATTCTTCAAATTTTCGGGAGTATCTATGGCGGCAATCCGCCCTTTATTTATTACTGCTACCCGGTGGCACAGCTGATTGGCTTCCTGGATATTGTGAGTGGTAAGAAAAATAGTGCTGCCTTTTTGATTTAAATCCTGTATAATTTCATGCATGATTCTCGTGCTCTGCACATCAAGGCCCCGGGTGGGTTCGTCCAGAAAAAGAATTTCAGGATTATTGATCAACGCCATTCCCAGTATAACCCTCTGAGTCATGCCTTTAGAGTATTCTTTGACTTTATCGTTCATCCTGTCTGCCAGGCCCAGTTTTTTCAACAATTTTTTTGTCTTCTCCTCTATATCTTCACCGCTTAAACCGTACATTCTGGCCATGAATTTGATATTCTCCCGGGCTGTCAGTTCATGATAGGCATTGGCAGCTTCCGGCACCACGCCGATTCTCAATCTGGCCTCCACAAAATTTTCTTCAAGATCATATCCAGCCAGCTCTATTCGCCCCCGGTCAGGTTTTAAAACACCGGTGATCATTCTGGCCGTGGTCGTCTTGCCAGCTCCATTTGGTCCTAAAAAACCGAATATCTCTCCTTTCTGAACTGAGAAATCTATCCCTTTTACAGCTTCGATATCGCCAAACTTTTTATGCAGGTTATTAATTTCTACAGCACGTTCCATAAATTTATTCAACCTCCAGACAAAATATTTTCTCTAAAATGCATCCTAGAATTAAATCATATCTCTTTTATCAAGGTAATCTACTGTTACAGATGATCTTAAAATAATTCAACATTATCAGCCGGAAAATCTTCCGTCATCTTCAGTCTCAGAAAGTTTTTCAATATTATCTTCCAGCCAGCCAATTTTAACATTCTCTCTATCATCGAACTGGGGGACATAAGGTTTGATATCGATCACTGGAGTGCTATCAAGCATATCTACATTCTTTATGAATAAAATGTTATCTTCTATCCTGTCGAGCTTCACCACAGAAAGTCCGATGGAATTAGGACGGCTGGGAGCTCTGATGGAAAAAACACCGTGTTTTTCGTCCTCCATAAAAGGCTTTGTCTGCAATGAGTATTCTCCCGCTTTATGGCAGTGATAAAGAATAATTAGGTGAGAAAAACCCTCCAGATCCTTTAGCCCCTTTTTGTATTTTTGACCTAGAATTATTTTGCCTTCTTCAGTACCGGAAGATGTGGGTTGTATGGGAGTCCCCTCCGGTTCTTTGAAAGAAGATCTTACCTCACCTATGGCTTCATATTTTATTTCCTTCATGTTTTATTATCTCCTTCTGTAAGATTATATAAAAATTTCTGTCAATTGTATCCTGATTCACGTTTGAGGAAGGTGAAATAATTTGATTATAGACTAATCTGCCGGCAGAGTATTGATTACCAGGTAAATTAGAAAGCCCACTATTAAAACTGCTGTGCCGGCTATCAGATAAATAGCCTGATACCCCCAGAAATTGAGCAGCAATCTGTTTATGGTCACTCCAGTTCCTCCGCCCACAAACATGTTGAAAGAGGCCAGGGACATCACCGTTCCGCGCTGCCGGGGCATCTGTTTTTGGGCTGTGACCAGTATAGTGGATTGTAAAGTGACGAAAGCCAGCCCAAAACCGATAAGGGCCGGGACCGCGAAAACCAGGCCGGGCCAGAAGCCCAGGGGCAGCCAGGAGATAATACCTACAAGACCAGCCAGTATTAAAAGCTTAGGTCCCAGCAGCTGGCGCATGTTTCCTACATTGCGGCCGCCTGTGAAGGCTGCCAGACCAAAAAGAGTCAATATTAGTCCTACCACCAGTATATTATAACCGGTCATTTCCACGAAAAAATCTCCCAGATAGGTGAAACTGCCGAACACGGCAAAACCTATCAGAAAAAGCAGCGCAACTGTCTTGAGTAACATAGGACGCTTAAAAGCATTGCTGTAGGCCCGGCGAAAGCTGAGTTTTTCGGCTGTTCCTTCATCAAACTGCAGCGATTTGAGGATTATTACAACTATGACCAGTTCCGCAACTCCATAGGTTAGATAAACAAGCCGCCAGGAACCAATAAATGACAGGCCGCCACCTATAGCTGTGGCTGCTGCCGCTCCCAGAAAGAAACTGCCCATCATCTGGCCGATGGCATTCATCACAGCCCGGGGCTTATTAAAAATATCCCCTATGTAGGAGACTGACACCGGCAGTATGGCAGCGGCAAACCCTCCGTTTATAGCTCTGACAGCCAGCAGGGAAGGGAAATTGAAAGCCAGCGCCCCCAGGCTGCTGAAAATCGCCGTGCCGAAGGAGGCTATCGTGATAATTCTCAGTTTGCCATACCTGTCTCCCAGCGGTCCGAAAATAAAGGTAAAAAGTCCAAAAGGGATCATATAGGCCACTACCACCATGGCTGCTGTGCCGATCTCCAGGCCAAAATCCTGAGCAATATCTACCAGCATGGGTGAAGCAGCATAATTATCCCCCATCACCCAAAAACCCATGGCTCCTAACAGCAATACCGCCGTTTTTGCGTCATTTTTTCCTGACATGTTCCAGTTGAATCCTCCCTCCATCGATACAATAATCCGGATGTGCTGGATATTAAAGACGTGCACAGATAAATCTATCCGCTGCCTATCAGAAAACTTTTATTTAGTTATTTTCTTAATCAAATTGTAGTATACTTAATTAGATTTGTCAAATGATCGCTCTTTTAGTGAGGCCGGCCTCAATACATGATGGATCTTCTTTTTATCAGCTGGTAAATAGGTGTGTCAAAAACATTATTTAGATGTGCTGTAAGATATAAAGCTGCGTTCACAATGAAATTTTTCCCCGGCATAAGTTTAGTTTTCGGCCAAAAAATTGCGCTTCCTTCGCAAAAGCT
>NZ_FNGO01000049.1 GCF_900103135.1 Halarsenatibacter silvermanii
GTAGCATTATTATCATAAACTTCCTGGCCTATATCGGCTTCATATTCCTCTCTGGTGGAATAATCCGAGTTCAATAGTGTTACTTTGCCTTTCTTGATCTCCCTGCTTATTGTAGTCCTGTGTCTATCCAATTCTTCCCCAATTTCTGCGGGTGATTTATCCTGTATGTTGTATAGATGCTCAATTATTTTCCGCTCGTCATGATTTAGGTGTTTCCCTTTGCGGGATTCTGTGGTATTATTATCTTGACACACGTCCTTAGCCTCCTGTATATGTTTTTGGCTGCTAACCACTTAACATTATACATGAGGTAGGGGCGTGTGTCACTTTTTTATCTCTCTATGTGCATTTAATTATACAATGCCCCGTTTTACATAAAGTGTTAATTTAATTATTCACAGCCTGATCAAACTTCACTGATTCAAATTTCCACTTCAAATCTAAATTTGCCCTTATTATCTTTGTTCTCACTTATATAATTTATATAGGCCTGGATAAGCTGATAATGCCTTATATCCGGCTCGTTCTCCCGTTTCCAGGCACTTATACTCTCCAGATCTTCCGGTGTTAATTTGCTTTATCTCTCTTTAAAATCAGTTTCTTCTCCATGAATTTCCGCCTGCAGAAATTGCTCAAACTCCTCAAGTTTATCATAGGCTGAATTTTCTTCCAGATAAGCTTCCAGCTTCTCTACAGCCCGGTCTGGATCATCTATTTCCAGTATGTCTCCTACCGGCACACCGTATTGTCCCCGTTCGCGAGAGCAAACATTACCCACCCCTATTTCCTGACACAGACGATTATGATTCACCGATTCATTTGCCACCATATATTCCCAGACAACTTCATCGTTTTCCCGATCCTTCACCACAAATTTCATTTTAATTTCACCCCCGAATTTAAACATATGAATAATTTTTTGAATTATCAAAAGAAAAAACAATCCCTGCTAATAAAAGCAGGGACGGGACCCTGTCGCAAAATTATAGAGTTTATTCTGACATGATCAAATTTTACTTTTATGAACCTGTGGAAACCAGCTTCTGGTCTTCAAACAGAGACGCACTAAAATCAGCATTATCGGCACCTCTATCAACATTCCAGTAACTGCTGCCAGCGTAGCTCCTGAATCAACTCCAAAGAGAGTTATTGCCATAGCTATAGCCACTTCAAAATGATTGCTGGCTGCTATTTGGGCTGTAGGAGCAGCATCATCATAGGGAAGCCCCAATTTTTTGGAGGCATAATAGCCTATTCCAAAAATAGTAAGCACCTGAATCGTCAGAGGCACCAGCACCAGCAGTACCAGCAGAGGGTTGGTCAAAACAAGTTCAGATTGAGGAGCTACAATCATCACTATTGTAAATAATAAAGCTGCCGTGGAAACATAATGCAGCTTGGAGGTAAATTCCTCGAAACGCTCTCTTCCCTGTTTTTCCAGCAGTTTCTTTCTGGTAAAGTGTCCGGCTACCAGCGGCAGACCCACATAGGCCAGCACTCCAAAAGCAACTCTGCCGATAGGAACCGGCACATCAGCCACCGGCAGAAGCAGCACGGCCAGTGGACCGTAGAGGACAACCATCGAGAGCGAGTTGATAGCTACCATGACAACTACGTGTCCCATGTTGCCCCGGGAAAGATAGCCCCAGACCAATACCATAGCTGTACAGGGGGCTATGCCAAGCAGGATCATACCTGCCATCAATTCGCTGCCCAGCTCATAGCCGATAAAAGGACTCCAGATAACTCTCATAAAAAGCCAGGCCACAAAGGCCATGGTAAATGGTTTTACTGCCCAGTTTAAAACAAGAGTGGTGACAATAGGCTTGGTTGATTTGCCGGCCTTTAATATCTTCTTAAAATCAGTCTGGACCATTATGGGATAAATCATTAAAAACAGGGCAATAGCTACGGGAACAGGATAACCCGCTATCTCCGCTGCTTCAAAAGCGTCAGCAAGGCCGGGAAATATCTGCCCCAGTGCCAGTCCACCAATTATACATAAACCTACCCAGACAGTGAGATATCTTTCAAAAAACCCTAATTCATGTTCCTCCTGCATAATATCACTCCTCTAATTGTATTAAATTATCAATTATAAAAATAGATCAATACATCTCGAATCAAAAATTATTCTGCATATTTGACTACAATCATATACTAATATAGACTGGTTTTATTGTCAAATTATATTTCACAGTATTTTAACCGCTGTCATTTTGCTCAAACATCTCAATTTGTTCAAACATTTTATTTCGTTTTAAAATCCTCCTGACCTAAAATAACTCAGCCTCATCCAGGCCATCACATTCTACTTCACTGTTTTGATATAACTTCAAATTATCAAGATCATCTTTCAGCATTTCTTCCCGGTCAAAATCCTCTTCTATCAGCACTTTAAGAAAGTTATACCGCTCTATTTGTTCTTCGTTTAATTTATAATATACCCACTGTGCTTTCTTGTCATAATCAATCAATCCGGCATTTTTTAACTTTTTCAGATGCCGGGAAGCATTGGACTGATTAATTCCCATAATATTTCTCAATTCGCAGACACACAGAGATTGTTTTCTCAAGAGATTCAAAATTCTTAACCTGTTCTCATGTGCTAGAGCTTTAGCTGCTTTTTCCAGCTCCATGTTCTCTCCTCCCGCTTAAACTCATTTATCATACATATAATCCCGGGTAAGGGGCAGATCATTATTGATACCTTTGCTGAATAAAAACTGATGAACCGAGGTGCCAATATAGCGGAATGTAGCCACAACTCCGGCCAGAAAAAGCTCCCACATCCGGGCAAATTCTTCATCGAACATTTCTACAACTTCTTCCCTGCAGTCAGCAAAATTATCCGCCCATCTTTCAGCCGTGAGCGCATAATGGCGCCTGATATTTTCCGCATCAATTAGCCAGAAAGAATGCTCGGGCAGCTGCCACACAACCTCACGATAGGAAGGTATATAACCCCAGGGGAAAATATATTTTTCCAGCCAGGGATGAGAGGGATCCTCTTTTTGATGGGTTATGGTATGAAGCAGTGATAAACCGCCTTCTTTTAACATCTCGTTAACTGCCTGAAAATATTCCGGTATATGCTCTTTTCCCACATGCTCAAACATACCCACACTGACAATTTTATCGAATTCAGGAGATTCTTTTGCCAGATCGCGATAATCCTGCTTTCTCACTTCCACCTGGTCTTCCACATTATTTTCAGCTATCTTTTTCTCAGCACCATCCACCTGTTCCGGGCTGAGTGTAATGCCGAGCACTTCCACATCATATTTTTTTGCAGCCCTCACAGCCAGATGACCCCAGCCGCAGCCTATATCAAGCAATTTTTCGCCGGACTCCAGGTTTAATTTCTCTAAGATATGATCTATCTTAGCCAGCTGAGCCTGCTTTAAACTTTTATTATGATTTTCAAAATAAGCACAGGAATAGGTCATGGTTTCATCCTGCCACAGGCGGAAAAAATCATTGCCAAGATCATAATGATCCCTGACGCCTTCTTCCTGTTCCTGCTGCGATAACCTTTTTTGCCGGTCCATAAATTCTTCATATGTGTATTCAGGGCCGCCTTCAGCAAGATTATTTACATTTTTAGCACCTGTAATGATTACATCCCGCAGATCACCATCAATATCAATCTTTTCCTGCATATAGGCTTCACCGAGTTTTAACTGGGGGCTTTTTCTTATCTCATTCAAATCCAGCTTTTCTCTAAAAATTATCTCAAATTCTGGCTTTTTTACTTCCCCATTATTAATAAATGTGGAATCTCCATCCCAGAAAGTGAGTTTAAAAGAGCTGCCTTCAACTCTCTCTGCAAATTTTTTAACCAGCTGCTTTTGCAGCATTTTCCCCCTCCCTGTTGTGATATTTATAATTTGAGTTAAAAAATCTAATCGTATAGCATATAGTGTAAAGATTAAATTTAATGCCAACCCTCACTGTATATGATTATAATCGAGTATAATTAATTTGTCAAATTTGCAATTTAAATGTCAATCAAATTTTAATTTTCAAGCCCCCCCGTCAAAGGCCGTACTGAGGGTGACTTTGCTCATTTTTAAAACTATTTTTCAATACACTCAAACGAATTCACGCCTTGTAATTTAATCGTGTGCGTCAAAGTTTGACAATTATATTCTCATATAATGATATAATGATTAAAAAAATAACTTGCCTGGCCCCTAATAGTTGACTGTAATTTATTATGTGAAAGCTGATAATATGCTTTTATGATGTATACAAAGATGGCCATCTTACTATTGTTTACATTGCAGGCGGAAATAGATATTCCAAATTTTGTTTTTGGCAAACTAAAAATACAGAGAATGGAAACTAAAATTACAGAGGTGTACCTGAAAAAGGAGGGACACCTCCAGGCATCCTAGAATTAAACCTCCTGAATACTCCAAATTCGGGAGGTAATAGAAAGGATGCTAGAGATGTCCCAAATAAATTATATCAGAAGACTAAGAGAAAAGGAAGGCTGTTCTATTTCAGAAATTGCCGAGAGAGTAGATATCAACTGGCGAACTGCTAAAAAGTATGCCGATGGAGATATTGAACTGCAAAAAGAAGGCAAACAGACAAGAAGCAAACCAGTTATGGGACCTTACATTTCAATTCTTGAAGCCTGGATCGAAGAGGACTTTAGGTC
>NZ_FNGO01000050.1 GCF_900103135.1 Halarsenatibacter silvermanii
TAAAGTATTTGAAATATGGCATTTACTTTTTCTATCTTCTGCAATTAAAGATGCTGATAACATATCCCCATATGAGGAATTATAGACGGTTTCTACCAACGGAAGTGGAGAAGAACCAAAAATTTAAAATAAACTTTGCATAATTGTTTAGTTTCATAACAAATATAATTAGGAGGGGATAATTAAAATTAGAAACTTAACTGTTTTGGTGCTTTGGTTAATTTAATAAATCCAATTATAATTAAGGGGGTATGAATTAGAGATGTTTAACATTACTATTAAAAAAGTATTAGTCATAACTTTAGCTTTATTAGTCAGTTTTGGGCTGGGATTTTCTGAAAATATACACGCAGACGAACATGATGACTTTCCGGAAGAAGAACTAGAATTAACCGTGATAGTTGCTGAAGGTGGTGGCAGTGATATGACATTAAGAGCTTTAGCAGATGCCACAGAAGATATTCTTGGAGAACCAATTGTAGTAACTAATGTACCTGGTGCAGGTGGAGCTGTTGGTTACGAAGAATTTTCTGCCTACGCTGAACCCGATGGGCATGAGTTAGTCTTTATAACTGAAAGTATGTATACCACTCATATGGTAAACCCTGACTTAGATTACACCTATGAAGATTTTGAGCCAGTAATAACTGTTAATTTTGATCCTGCAGCTTTGATTGTGCCCTCCGATAGTCCGTATGATGATCTTGAAGAATTTGTAGAATATGCAGAAGAAAACCCAGGAGTGATCACCTTAGGAAATTCTGGTCATGGTAATATTTGGCACCTGTCAGCAACAGCCTTTGAACAAGCAGCCGGAATAAATGTTAACCAAGTACCATTTGATGGAGCTGCTCCAACTATGGCGGCTACAGTTGGAGGTCATATTGATGCGATGATAGCTAGTCCACCAGAAGTTGTGGATCAAGTTGAAGCAGGAGACTTAGAAATTTTAGGAATAATGGCCGATGAACGAGACCCTAACTTCCCAGAAGTTCCGACAATGAAAGAAAAAGGTTACGATATAGAGATAGGTACTTGGAGGGGAGTAGGTGTACCAGCAGGTACTCCAGACGAAATTATAGAAAAACTCCACGATGCCTTTAGAGAAGGTATGCAAAAAGATTCATTTGTAAATTTTATGGAAGAACAAGGTTTGGGAATTATATATAGGGGGCCCGAAGAAACAGCAGAATATATTGAAGAAGATGTTCCTAGATTTAGAGAATTATTAAAAGAACTTGATCTTTATGGTGCAGAATAAAACAAATAACCCCCCTGTATTATTAAGTTAATACCAGGGGGGTTTAAATCTTCTTTCTTATATTTTTGTATCAATTTTTATTTTTGGTTTTTCTCCGTTTCCGTTGGTGGAAACTTTTCACTATACCTTACATTTAGGAGGGTAAGTGGTTTTTATAACTGCAAGAGATAGTAATAGTAAATGCCATACATATACAATACTTTATAAACCCCAGCAATTAAAGTGTTAAGCATTCTGGAATTCCTTAGTTTATCCAATATTTCTACCAACTGTTTAGGAGAAGAGCCTTATATTATTTTTTAACTTAATTCTATATATTGGAGTAAAAAATGATATCTAATCTTAGGTAAGGTGTTATAAAATGAAATTTGATTATGGAGTATCTATATTATTACTTGCAATATCTGTTTTTGTATATTTTGAAAGCCAAGGTTTTCGAGGGGGAGGCTTAGGAGATCCTGGGGCTGGTTTCATGCCACAAGTTATTTCTGTTTTATTGGCCTTGCTATCTATAGGCCTTTTTTTTCAAACTTACAAAGAAAAAAACAAAAAGAACAATAATTCTTCCAAAATTACTTTAAAAGATATAAAAAATATTATTTTAGTGATGTTGGGTTTAATTATGTATTATTATACTTTAAGAGCTATAGGTTTTATCATTTTGACACCTATACTTATGATGTATTTAATATATTTATTTAACAAAAAAATTTCAGTGAAAGCTGCTATATTCTCTATAATATTAACCTCAGCACTGTATTTTGTTTTTGGCGGATGGTTAAATATTCCAATTCCCACTATGTTTTAATTTTACTTAAACATGAAATTCTTAGGTCTAGTATGTATAAAACTGCCATAGGAAATTGCAAATTCATTAATTCTTAAGTTGTAATAACGTTTCGTTAGTAAATATATAATAAGTTTTTTATATTTTGCTCTTTGTAATAAAGTTAGGGGCATTTAGAAAAAATTCATCTGATAAACTAAGTACGTGATATTTAAATATAATATTCGCATTAAATGTGGTTTCGATAAATTAAAGACAGTAAAAACCATTTCACCTTTATTATCGAGTTATTTGTAATTAAAAGGGGGAGTGAAATTGTATTCAATAGAGAACCTCTTTTTAGGCTTATCAACTGTATTTTCTTATCCAGGAATTGTTTATGTAACAGTTGGAGTTCTTGGAGGATTGATAGTTGGTGCTTTACCAGGATTTACTTCAACTATGGGAATAGCAGTTTTATTACCATTGACCTTCGGTCTTGACGCTGTAAATGGTTTTTTAGCTTTGATTGGAATATATGTTGGAGGTATTGCTGGCGGATCTATTCCAGCTGTAGCTTTAAATATACCTGGAACACCTGCTTCAGCTGCAACTACTTTTGATGGGTATCATCTTACTAAAAATGGTAGAGCGGGAGAAGCCATAACATTAGGGTTATTGGGCTCTACGATCGGAGGATTAGTAGGAGGATTGCTTCTTTTGTTTTTGGCCCCCCAAATTGCTCGAATTGCTTTAAGATTTGGCCCACCTGAATATTTTGCCATGGGTATTTTAGGGCTAACAATTGTGGTATCCATATCAAGTGATCACTTGTTAAAAGGTGTTATTGTAGCAGTGGTGGGTTTGATTATTTCATTTATTGGAATGGATCCAGTAACCAGTGTTAACAGATTTACTTTTGGTAATGTTAATTTAAGAGCAGGCATCTCTTATGTTCCATTATTGATAGGACTTTTTGGAATATCAGAGGTATTTATAGCTTTAGAAAATAATTCTTCAAATCAGCAAGGAAGAATAAAGCAAGAAATAGGAAGGTTATTTATTAAATTGAAAGATATAAAAAAGGTTGTTTTTACAGGAATAAAATCTGGTTTGTTAGGAGCAGGAATTGGTTCATTACCTGGCGCTGGGGCTGATATTGCATCATTTGCTGCATATGAAGTATCTAAAAGAACTATAAGTGATGAATTTTTTGGCGAAGGTGATATCAGAGGGATTGTAGCTTCAGAAGCCGGGAATAATGGAAATTGTGGCGGGGCATTAATACCCATGTTAACTTTCGGCATTCCAGGCGATGCACAATCTGCTTTATTACTTGCTGCTTTAATGATGCATGGTTTAAGTCCAGGACCAGCATTATTCACTGATGAGCCACAATTTATATGGCCCTTGATAATTGGGTTCTTATTTGCCACCATATTAAAATTTGTAATTGGATTATCTCTCAGTAAATATATAGTAACAATAATAAATCAACCTAAATATCTCCTTTATCCTTCGGTTACTGTTTTATCTATTATTGGGGCTTTTGCAATTCAAAACAGATTTTTTGATATTCTAATAGCAATTATATTTGGTTTAACTGGATACTTTATGAAAAAATATAATTATCCATTAGCCCCCTTAGTCTTAGCATTAATTTTAGCACCAATGATAGAAAGTGAACTAAGAAGAGCTTTAATAATAAGTGGAGGTGATTTTTTAACTTTTTTTACTAGACCTCTCTTTTTAGGTATAGTAGCATTGATTATATTGTCATTTTCAAGTTTATTATGGTTACAGAAAAAAACAAATTAAATTAATTTTAAGCTCTTCCCCAAAGCGATTTGTAAAATTGCTGTATAAATTAGAGTACCACAGCCTTTTATCACTTTAATTGATGGAGCTTATAGAGCATTAAATATTTATTGGATTTACTGTTATTATCTTTTGCAATTACAGTTACTTGTCTATTTAAGTACAAAGTATAAAAGAAAATTCACAACAACGAGTGCTGAAAGAAATTCTTTTTTGTGTTAATAAATAAGAAAGTCCTGTTATCATTTTAAATATATTACACTTAGGACATTTGTCCGCCCTGTTCCGCGGTTAGACGTGGTTGTACGGTGTTGACTGGTTCATCAGGGGGTTAACCCCCTGATGAAAAT
>NZ_FNGO01000051.1 GCF_900103135.1 Halarsenatibacter silvermanii
GTAATAAGAAGGTTGATAGGTGGTGATTTATAGGACTGACATAGGATTGGGTTTTGTTGAAAATATTATAAAGAGTGATAACCTCAATAGGGACGGGCAGTTTATGCTGCTGATCGACCTGTTTTTAGATGCAGCAGCACAGTCCTTCCCGCCCACTCTCCCACGCTTTACCAGGGCTTAAAGATAATCCCCCGATCCTGCAATAGCTGCTTTATCCTGTGCGCGGATTATTGCTCACTCTCCAGATCGACCCACCACAAATAAAAATCCCGGATTTACCGCTCACCCGGGATTTTTCGCTCCTGTATTTTGTATTTGCCGCCGTTTTTATGATCAACATTACAATCATCGACTGCATTCTCCCCACAAACCTCTCCTCAGACAATCCCCTCCATATAATCCCCGGCTTCGTCCAGACATTCATTTATATCTTCACCGCAGGATTCGGGCTCATGAGGACAGTCAATACAGAAAAAACGGTGAGTATGACTGGAGACGTTTTCGATCCCCAGGGCCTGACAGATTTCATCTTTCTTACCGAGCCGGCGCCGAAAAGTAATATAATGAGGAATGCTTTTATCATCCGCCAGCTCCCTGGAGGTAGGAGGCCTGCCCAGCTCCATCGTTTTATCGTAAAAGCAGTCGTAAAGGAAATCATCTTCGAATACCATATCCTACATCTCCTCTCCCTGTAAAATTTCTGATGGATCGACTATAATAATATCGTCCTTTTCCGACCGCTTTTTCCCCATGATGGTGACGGTCAGATCCAGCCCGGCAAAATCGAGCACGACTTCCTGTTGGGCCTTATAATTGTCGATCGAATGATCGGTGACCTGGCCGCCATAGATTTCCTCCCCATTTTCACCGGCAGAGCCGTCCAGACTAAAGTTTTCCTCCGTCATTTTCTCACCTCCTCCAAATTTCTCAAGCTGGACCCATCATACCGCATAATCGCCGGGCTGTAAAGACTTTTGACTCTACCTGCAGGAAATCTGTCAAATTTGAGGGCTGAACTGTCAGAAATCAAAGAGAAGCTTACTGATAGTTTAGAAATTTATTGATACCCTTTACCATTATGTGATAGGGACATTCGAAAAGGGCCGTAATAATCTCTATATCAGTTCGGGTGAACTGCAATTTGCCGTTTTCCTTGCGGCAGTAGCTGCTTTCAGACATGTAAAGCTTTTCAGCCATCTCCTTCTGGCTGAAGTTGTTGATTTTTCTGAGCGATTTCAAGCTCATCAGAAAGTTGTCGGTGTTTTCGTCGCTGCTCTCATTTTGAGGCATAAACTCCCCCTCCTTTCCATGAAAATTAAATATTTACCTGAACATTGTACTATATTTTTTAATATTTGTAAAGAGATATTATTAACTTTTTTTAGAAATTTTGCAGAAAGTGGGGGGAGCGGGCAGTTTATGCTGCTGCTCGAGTTGTTTTGCTAAGGCCGGGGTAGAGTTGGGGCCAGAAATCGCACTTCCCTCGCGAGGGCACTTTCTGAGCCCGCGCTCGGCTTTAAAATTTATCAACTACATACTCGATCTCATCTCCGTCCCTGAACATAAAAAACCTGCAGTCTTCCACCCTTCTGCATTCTCCTGCAATCTTCTCCGAAATTCAGCGGCGAGTGCAATCCGATTGTAGTTTGTAGTTGTACATAAACAGCAAATGCCGCCGGAGAAGGCCCTCTCAGGCCCCTCTAGCGGCGAATGGTGGTCGATGTTCAAATGTTATTCAGATGTATTAAGTGCATTCTCCTCTCTATTAACCACATAAAAGCCATCTTCATTAACTGAATTCTCGCGATTATACTTCATTCTCTCACCGGTTTTAAGATTACGCATGATCCCTCCGGCTTCCCTGATTATACAGTCCATGGCGGCTACATCCCACTCCATGGTGGGGTTAAACCTGTAGTAGATCTCTGCCTCTCCCCTGGCTATCAAACAACCCTTCAGAGAACTGCCTCTTTCCTTTACTTCAGTTATTCTGGCTGTGTTATTAAGCAGTTGATTCAATTCCTCAGAAGCATGAGATCTGCTCTTTACAGCTCTGAGGTCATCCACTTTGTCCGAAACCGCTATCTCCCTGCAGGCTGTCTCCTTCTCAGGTCTATACCTGGCCCCTCTGCCCTTGGCGGCATAATACAACTCCCCGGTGACCGGAACGTTAATTACACCCAGCACCGGCTTCTGCCTATAGACCAGAGCTATGTTAACGGTGAATTCACCATTTCTTTTTACAAATTCCTTGGTCCCGTCCAGAGGATCAATTATCCAGCACCAGTCCTTATCCAGGCGGGTTTTATCATCACTGCTCTCCTCGGCTAAAATCGCATATCGAGGAAACTTTTTCTGCAGGCTTTTGACTATGACTTCGTTAGCCCTCCGGTCAGCCTCGGTCAAAGGAGAATCATCTTCCTTATAATCCACAGCAAAATCATTCTTTTCATAGACGGCCATAATTTCCTGGCTGGCTTCTCTACCGGCGATTATAGCTGCTCTTAGCTCATCTGCCAGTTTGCCTTGAGATTTATTCATATCTATCAGCCACCTTTCCTGCTGAAATACTGTTGCCACTGGAAATTAGTGAATACCATTTCGTCCTGCCCCACTAAAAAAAAGACTCAGGCTAACAGTGCCCGGGCTTTCTTCACACATTCTTCCAGCTTGAATTTGTCGGTATCCAGAACCAGCTCGGGGTCTTCTGGCTCCTCGTAGGGGGCGGAAATGCCGGTAAAGTTCTCAATCTCACCTTTTCTGGCCTGCTCATAAAGCCCTTTGGGATCACGCTCCTCACAGGTCTCCACCCTGGCTTTGACATATATCTCGTGAAAATATTTATCTCCCACCAGCTCCCGGGCAAAATCTCGCTTTTCCTGATAGGGAGAGATAAAGGAAACCAGTGTTATCAATCCGGCATCTTTAAACAGGGCGGCCAGCTCTGCCACCCTTCTGATATTCTCATCTCTATCCTCCGGTGTGAAACCCAGATCCTTGTTGAGACCACTTCTGATATTATCTCCGTCCAGACGGTAGACAGCTTTGCCGCTATCAACCAGCCTCTTTTCCAGTTCAATAGCTATTGTGGACTTGCCGGAGGCGGAAAGACCGGTAAACCACAGCACCTGACCGGTCTGATTCAAGTTATCACATCGCTGCTGAAAGCTTACTTTCCCTTCGGTCTCATATATATTTTCCGGTTTTTCCTGGTTCATAATCTATCCTCCTCATAGGTCCGAGCAGTTTATGCTGCTGCTCGAACTGTCTTAAATACAGCAGCACAGTCCTGCCCGCCCTTTTCCTTAGTCGTCCTGAACAATATCAGAATTCTTTTGCTTATAACATCAATCAACAGAACTTGATAAATTTCAGCAGGCCTGACTGCTAATCTTCTTTCAGCAGTTTTCTTACCTCATCCATATCTTCTATGTCGAATATATTATCTCTGATTTTGATTAAATCTTCCCTATCGGCTTTTTCCATTGACTGTTTTATATCTTCTGGTAACTCACTGGAAAATTTCTTTTTTAGTTGGGTTGTAAGGGTTTTCGCCATGCCTTCTCTCCTGCCTTCTTTGCGCAGCCTTTCTGCTGTGCTTTCCACTATGTCGCCACCTCCTGGTAATTTTGTCTCAATAATATCTCTGATCCTCTTTTCGTTCAACTCGGTCACCGTCAAGATATACTCGGACAGTGATACTAATTTTCTTCGCACAAAATCTAATCTCTTCTTCTCCGCCAGAGCTGCCAGCGCTGATGCTATCTCTTCCAATCTCACAATCTCATCTTCTGCTGTCTCCATTGTGGCTGCCAGAGAGTAAATCTTTATCATCCGGCTGGAGATCTCCTGCCAGGTCAGGTCTGTAAGTTTAAATTCGACTACTTCAAAAATAATTTGATAGCGTTTAATATCTCTGGATAAGTCTGCAAAATTATCAACGAGATCGATTAAGCCGCTGTCATCAGAA
>NZ_FNGO01000052.1 GCF_900103135.1 Halarsenatibacter silvermanii
AAAGCCGATGGAAAATATATATGTAAAATCCTTGAAAAATACTTGACCTCTGCAAACACATGTATTATAATAATGATATCAATCAAAAAACAGGTTGAAGCCAGTGGATTCAACAAATCATATTTGGATCTTCTTGTTATCAGTTGATAAATATCGTATAAGATCGGGGGAAAAATTTCATTGTGAACGAAGCTTTATATCTTCCAGTACAACTAAATGAGGTTTTACACACCTATTAACCGAAGATAAGAAGATCTTCATATTTTTACATATAAAATCCAGATGCAGCCAGGCCTTTCTATAGTGCTGATAAATGTGATATAATTTAAATACAGATAGGAGCGAGACATTAATGACAGAAGAAAATAACAACATCAGCCAGGAATTTCTGCGAGAAATAGAAAATATTGATCCAGCCAAAATCAAAAATCCTCATGATAGATTGTTCAAATGGAGTCTCGGCAGACCTGATATCATGAAAGAGTATCTTGATTATATTCTATCCAAAGATTTAAGCGAAGCTTTAAATTATGAAACTCTGGAAGCCACCAAAGCCAATTACGTAGATGATCTCATTGGAGAGACTTTTTCTGATCTCGTGTACAAAATAAATAAAACCACTGGAGAAGGAGCTGTTATATCTCTTTTATTCGAGCATAAATCTTCTCCTGACAAAATAACGCCACTAAAACTATTAAGGTATATCACCAACGCTTACTTTGATAACTTCAAAGATGGTGAAACAAAGCAGATAATACCGATTCTTTTCTATCATGGCAGCAGTGAATGGAACATTCCCGGTAAATTATCCGAGGTCCTGGATGGTGATATAACGCCATTTGAAAATTATACTCCAGAGTTTGAGTATATTTTTACGGATTTGGATGAAGCTGCAGATTTATTGGATGATACTACCAAACCTGAACTTAAAATATTCATTGAGGCATTGAGAATTGCCAACGCTGAAGATATCGAAGAGGCCAATGAAAGATTCAAAAATTGCCTTAAGATATTCCGGGAACCATATTGGTCATCTGAAATTTTAAGAGTCAGATTTTTGCAGGTCTTCTTGCTTTATCAGGCCAAGGTGTCATTTTTAGCTCAGGAGTTAAATATTTTTGATATTGCCAAACAGGCCTATCCTGAAAGGAGTGAGGAAATTATGAGTCTCTATGATACTATTCAGAAGGAAGAAAGAGCAAATACTTTAATTGAGCTACTTGAAAATAAACTTAATCAACCTTTACCAGAAGATATTGATGATAAACTGAACTCAGCTGATAAAATAAAGCTTGTTGAACTCACTAATCGTATTTTTGAAATCAACTCCTATGACGATGTTCGGGAAATTCTTGACTGAGGTATGCTGATACCATGAACCTGTTTGAATCCCTCCAGGAAGAAGGTGAATATATAGGCAAAAAGGAATTTTTAATTAGAGCACTAGAAAATAAATTTTCTCAATCTCTTTCTGATGATATTAAAGATAAAATTGAAGAAACTGATAAAGACGGTATTGATACTCTTATAGACAATATTTTTGAAATCGAATCTCCTGAAGCTATACGAAATATACTTGAAAAATAAATTTTCTTAATTGTTACATTGCTGCCTAAAATATTTCAAACAAAGTTGAGGCTGAAAATTGTTAGTTATCTTTTACAGGGGGCTAAAAACATGGAAAATGTAATCCCCAGAGAGCATCAAGATCAAGTTGATAAAGCTGTAGAAATTTTAAAAGAAGCTGGCTGTGATGAAATTTATGTCTATGGTTCTATTCTTGATAAGGATAAAGATTCTTCTGATATAGATTTAGCAGTTAAAGGTTGTCCACCTGACAAATTTTTTAAAGTTTACAGCGAGCTGATGTTTGCTCTCGATTATCCAGTGGATCTAATTGACCTGGATAGAGATAAAGATTTCGCTGAATATCTTAGGTCGAAGGGGAAATTATTAAATGTCTCATGATAAAGAGGAAATGAAGGATAAAATCCATTATCAAATTAACCAGATAGATGAGTTGCTGGAAAATATTCTTTCTATAATAGTTGAGGGGATTAAAGCCATCTCCCGGCCACTTCAGCAGCATCGCTGATGGGAAGATAGCGCTCAAAAATACAAAACTACAGTCTATGTTTCTCACCACAGACTGCAGTTTCTAAAGCATCAGTCAGCTCACCTATTCTTTTTTCTAATATCTTAATAACCATATCTTTTTTTCTTTTTTCATTAGCTCATCAGCAATGGTCTCCATATTATCATCCTTTAATTACTTCACGATCATTTCATTAAAATATATCTTTATTCAAGTATTTCTCCTACATCCTCTATATTTTCAATTTTAAAGAAATTATCCTTGAGCTTTTCTAATTCTTCCATGCTGCTATTTTCTATTTTGGTAGATATCTCATCTGGAATTTCCCCAAATCTATCTTCCAAAAAAGTTTTTAAAACATCAACCAATTCTTCTTTTCTACCTTCTTTTTTACCTTCTTCCTTTCCTTTTTCCCGTAATTCATCAGCAATA
Source organism: Halarsenatibacter silvermanii (assembly GCF_900103135.1). Classification (NCBI taxonomy): domain Bacteria; kingdom Bacillati; phylum Bacillota; class Clostridia; order Halanaerobiales; family Halarsenatibacteraceae; genus Halarsenatibacter; species Halarsenatibacter silvermanii. The sequence goes on from NZ_FNGO01000052.1 coordinate 2,528, forward strand.
GTCTCCATATCATCACTCCTTTCAGGTGTGATTTTCCTGGCGATAGATTTCATGGAAGGACATTTTTTCATTCAACAGATATTTCTGAAGAATATACTTTTATGCCTGTTTTTAATACCTCTTCTAAAAACCCGCTTTTGTCTTTACCAGCTTCCAGCAATACTGGCTCAATTCGCACATCAACTTCATGCCTTAACCTGAATAACAATGTTTGAGCATCTAAAATATCCCGTTCTAATTTATCAACTATAACTGCAACATCAATATCTGAATACTCACGGGCCCTATCTTCGGCAAATGAACCATACAATACTACTTCTTTTACAGAAAAGTGCTTTGTAACTATTTTCGCATATTCCCTGGTGACCTCTAAAGCTTTTTCTTTATCCATTTTATTAACCCCTCTGTCCTGCTCAATAAATCATCACAGCGATTTCTATTTAAAGATTCCAAAAGCTTATCTCTATCAGAAGGATAACGTGCTTCTATATTAAGCGGTTCTAAAACATCAAGGAAATATTGTTTTTTTTCATCAAGTCTACTATATATATCGGTTTCTTTAGCTAATCTCGTTAAATTATGGGTATATGGTGGAGTTTTTTCATATTTACTTACATACAACCCCTTTAATATTTTTTCGACTGCCTGATGGCACATAAAACCTACATATAAATATCTTTTAGTATCCAACATTGATTTAGCAGTTTCTAAATCGTAATCCGACGCTTCAATCCAATAAGAAATCTCATCCTCTGTTTTAGACACATTTTCACCCTTTCAATTTTACCATAATCAACAGCAGACTATGATAATTTATCGTAATTACCCTGTAATCAATTAAATTATATCATATAATAGGGGTGATATCATCTTTTTGTTGCTCCATTTGCCCAATCAAAATATAAATGTAAAATTTTTGCACAAATACTTGACCTCTGCAAACACATGTATTATAATAATGATATCAATCAAAAAACAGGTGGAAGCCAGTGGATTCAAGAAAACATATTTGGATCT
>NZ_FNGO01000053.1 GCF_900103135.1 Halarsenatibacter silvermanii
GCTAACGGGAGGTGGAGAGATAGTGGAAAGCACTGCCGAAAGGTTGAGAAAAGAAGGCAGAGAAGAAGGTAGAAAAGAGGGCAGGAAAGAAGGTATGGCGAAAACTTTTACATCACAACTAAAAAAGAAATTTTCCGGTGAGCTACCAGAAGATATAAAACAGTCAATGGAAAAAGCCGATAAGGAAGATTTAATCAAAATTAGAGATAATATATTCAATATAGAAGATATAGATGATGTAAGAGAACTTTTGAAAGAAGAGTAGCAGCCAGGGGCGGGCAGGACTGTGCTGCTGCATTTAAGATAGCTTGAGCAGCCGCATAAACTGTCCGCCCTTAAAGACGCCCCTGTTAATATCGACCACCGCTATAATAAAAGCCTCTAAATCACCCCCGATCAATTTTCCCTTAGTAATAAAGAGGCAAATCAGGTGCTGACATAAAGCCAGAAATATGATAACATATCTTATGTATAGAAAAACCAAAACTTTCTAAAAATAAATCTTAAGGTACAGGAGGTAACATAAATGGACCACCTGGACAAACTGGAAAACAAAAGCATACATATTTTACGCGAAGCCTACAGCGAATTCGATAACCTGGCCATGCTGTGGTCAGTAGGCAAAGACAGCACCGTGATGTTATGGCTGGCCCGCAAAGCCTTTTTCGGCCATGTACCCCTGCCTTTAGTGCACATAGATACCGGCTATATGATACCCGAGATGATAGAGCACAGAGACAAACTGGCCCGGGAATGGGAGCTGGAGATGATCTACGGCGTCAACGAGGAAGCCCTGGAGGAGAACAGGACATTCCCCGAAGGAGATGCCACCCATTTAGAGTGCTGTGAGAATATGAAAACAGAGGCCCTGAAGAGAACCCTGGACGGCAGCTGGCCTCGATACAGGTTAAACCACAATACCGGAGAATACGAATTGGATGACAATAAAGAACCCTATACCGGAGTGATAGTGGGCGGCCGGGCCGATGAAGAAGGGTCGAGGTCCAAGGAAAGATACTTCTCCGCCCGGGATGAAAATAACGACTGGCATGTGAGTGAACAGCCCCCCGAGTTCTGGAGCCAGTACAAGACCGACTTTGCCCCTGGCACCCATGTGCGCATCCATCCCATCCTGGACTGGACAGAGGTCGATATCTGGGAATATATCCAGAGGGAGAATATACCGATTGTCTCTCTCTATTTTGATCAGGGTGAGGGGGAGCGCTATCGTTCACTGGGCTGTTATCCCTGCACCGATACCGTGGAGTCCACCGCCAGGAATGTGGAGGAAGTTGTAGACGAGCTTAAATCAGGCAAGTTTTCCGATATAGCGGAAAGAGACGGCAGAGCTCAGGATGAAGAGGACGGCGGCGGCCTGGAATCACTGCGCAGAGAGGGGTATATGTAATATGCAGACAGAGACAGGAACAGAAGAACAGGATATTAAGCTGGTAATGGCCGGACACGTTGACCACGGCAAGAGCACCATCATCGGCAGACTCTTAGCCGATACCGATTCCCTGCCCGAGGGCAAGCTGGAGCAGGTAAAGGAGAACTGCCGCAAAAACTCCAAACCCTTTGAATATGCCTTCCTGCTGGATGCGCTTAAGGATGAGCAGTCCCAGGGCATCACCATAGATTCCGCCCGGGTCTTTTTTGAGACCGATTACCGGAAGTACATAATCCTGGATGCTCCCGGTCATATAGAGTTTCTCAAGAACATGGTGACCGGAGCAGCCAAAGCCGAAGCGGCCCTGCTGGTCATAGATGCCGCGGCCGGAGTGCAGGAAAACTCCCGCCGGCACGGCTACATGCTCTCCATGCTGGGCATAGACCAGATAGCAGTGCTGGTGAACAAGATGGACCTGGTGGATTATGACCGGGAAGTGTATGAGGATATCAAAGCTGAATACAGCCAGTTTCTGGAGGAAATAGATATAGAGCCGGAAACATTTGTGCCAGTAAGCGGTTTTGAGGGTGATAACCTGATAGATAATTCCGAGAATATGAGCTGGTATGAGGGCAGAACAGTGCTGGATATTCTGGAAAGTTTCGAGAACGAGAAACTCCCTGCCGACAAACCCTTTCGTCTCCCCGTACAGGATGTCTATAAGTTCACCAAAGGTGGAGATGACAGGCGGATTGTGGCCGGTACCGTCGAATCCGGCTCCATAGAGGTGGGAGATGAGATAGCTTTTTACCCCTCCGGCAAGAAAAGCGCAGTCAAGAGCATTGAGGGTTTTAATGAGCCCGAGCATAAGTCCGTGGGGGTGGGCCAAGCCACCGGCCTTACCCTGGAGGAGCAGATTTACATAACCCGGGGAGAGGTGGCCACCAAAAACGGAGAGATGAAGCCGGAGACAGGCAGCAGGCTGAGAGCCAACATCTTCTGGCTGGGTGAAGAGCCTCTAAAGAAGGATAAAACCTATGATCTCAAGCTCAATACCTCCCGCAGTAGGGCCCGATTGGAGGAGATAAAGCGGACGATAGATGCCTCCGATCTCTCCCAGCGCCAGGACAAGGAAAAGGTGGACCGCCATGATGTGGCCGAGGTGGTGCTGGACCTGGATGAGGCGATTTCCTTCGATCTCTCCGGTGAGCTTACCAACACCAGCCGCTTTGTCCTGGTCGATGATTATGAGATAGCAGGCGGCGGCATCATCCAGGAACCGCTTAAGGATGAGCACAGCTGGGTGCGAGAGAAGGTAATGCTGAGAAACTATAAGTGGGAGTCAAGCCGGATAAGCAGAGAGCGAAGAGCGGAAAAGTACAGCCAGCAGCCTACGATGGTGCTGATCACCGGGGAGGAAGATGTGGGCAAAAAGCCCACCGCCAAAGCCTTAGAGCAGCAGCTTTTCAATGACGGCAAAGTTGTTTACTTTTTGGGAATCGGCAATGTGCTGTATGGAGTCGATGCGGACATCAAACATGCCGAGGAGAACCACAAGCAGGAGCATCTAAGGCGGCTGGCCGAGGTATCGAACATCATGCTGGATGCTGGCACTATATTGATTGTGACCGCCATAGAGATAAGACAGCAGGATTTAGAGCTGATAGAGACCACCGTCGATTCCCGCCAGATAGAGACGGTGTGGATAGGTGAGAATATCACCACCGATGTAAGCTATGACCTGCATATACCGAGTTTTGAGGATGAGCAGGAATCCGCGCATAGGATAAAGCAGCTCCTGCAAGACAGAGGAATTATCTTTAAGCCCTGGTAAAGCGAGTGTGAGTGGGCGGGCAGGACTGTGCTGGTGAATCTTAGCTGTGGGGAAGGGTTTATGCTTGAATAATAGGCCAGAAATAGGATCGAGCCACAGGGAGGTGGTGAGCCGAGCGCGGGCTCAGGAAGTGCCCTCGCGAGGGAAGTGCTATTTCTTGCTCCAACGTCATCTCGGTTTTAGCCCCAAAGCTTGAGCAGCAGCATAAACTGCCCGTCCCTATTGAGGTTATCACTCTTTATAATTTTCAACAAAACCCAATCCTATGTCAGTCCTATAAATCACCGCCTATCAACCTTCTTATTACCTTAT
>NZ_FNGO01000054.1 GCF_900103135.1 Halarsenatibacter silvermanii
TAATAAACGCCATTACCCTGACATTATTAGTTTATTCTTTCAAGAAATCTGCAGGGCGCACTCTGAAATCTTTGAAGATTGCTTTGACCAAAGGGTTAAATCTGGCCCCCTGGAATTGAAAGAAATGGGCCGAAAAATAACATTCTGGCGGAATTTTTGGGCTTTCTTTTTTGCCGTGGTTATAGCTATAGCAATCGGTATACTCATGTGAGACATATAAGGCAGGAGAATAATATTTGCCTCTTCGCTATTTAGTGTGGGTATTTTGCAATAGATATACTAAAATTTAATGCAATTTGATCTCCAGTTGTGGTATAATTTGCACAACCACAACTGGAAGGGATGATCATCTGTGTATAATGTTAATCGTCACAATAAAAAAGATAAATTATGCAGATTAAAATAGCATAGATTTCGGGGTAGGATAGAGAATTTATCAGATTGAATTAGGTAAAGCAGAGATATTTGTCACATTAAATTAGAATAGAGCACAGGGGAGTGTGCTCTATTCACGGGTATAAGTATCAGATTTTAATTGACAGAGTTAGGGGTGCTGATCTGTGTGTGGATAATATCAGGTTTTTGCGAGTATTTTTCTGTAAATTCCTTCAGAGTTTCAGAGAGAAGTTTCACTCCTTTCTCGGAAGCAAAGTTAATTTCAAAAGTGGCTTCACTGGAGGATAAGTAGAGAGTAACTCTGGGCCTCAAGCTGCAAGCCTAAAAGCAGAGAATTAATGGCAATGCTGTTAATCAGCCGAGGTATACCCTTTGTCCTTAAAGCAATGGCCTCTATGGCCTGAGGATTGAAGATGGTATGATTGCCGCCGGCAAGCTCAAGCTGATGGGATAGATATTCCTTCACCTCTTCTTTGGAAAGAGGATCAAGACTGTATTGCATAACCACCCTCTGATTTAAAGCCTGATTCTGGTTCAACTTCAATTTGTCCAAAAATAGAGGCAGGCCCGCCAGTATTAACACAAAGGGGTTTTGAGAATCCATGTTGAAATTAAAAAGTATGGTCAGATCATTTAAAAACTTGCGGGCAGCAAGCTGCATTTCATCGAGTATGAACACAGGAGTAATTTTCTGGTCGTGATAAAATCTTTGTACAGCATAAAGAGAAGAACTGAAGTTTTCCGAAAAAGCTCTCAGTGCTGTAGTCTTGCCGCTGCCGTTTTCACCCAAAAGTACACCGATTTCCCGGGATTTGAGCAGATAATCGAGCCTGGCTTCAGCGCTCTATTTTACCTTTAGAGGCGGGGTCATAGGGTTTTGTGTGCACCAAATTAATACCCAGAGAAGCGCAGGCAAAGCTTAACCTGTCCGAGCGATAAATTTTGGCATTGTCGACATAGATTATCTCGGGGATTCCCCGACGCAGGATAGCCTCGGTCAACACCGTGCGCACGGTGGAGAATCTCTCGTTTCTAAAAAACATGGCATAGGGGATAATACGGGAGTGGTCATCGATGAAGGCGCTTAAATAGGTTTTTAACTTCTTTCCTTACACGGTGAGGTAAGGACCGGAGAGCACATCACCCTGCCAGAGAGCATTGACTCTCTCATGGGCAAATCTCTTGCGCTCACCTTCACTGCGGGGGGAATCGGGCATGAGGTTTTCCCGCTTTAAAAATCTGAGCAGAGTGGAGTAGGAAATATCGGAGGGCTTGATTTTCTTTTCTGCTATCAGCTGATCATAGAAGAGAGAAACGGAGCGTTCGGGATGCTCTTTTCTGTTCTCCATAATAATTTCTTTGAGTTCAGGAGTAACCTTTCTGCTTTTACCCCTGTCGGAGCGCCGTTTGGGTTTTAAAGCCTCAAATCCGCCCCGGCGGTAATCATTCAACCACATGGCAATAGTCTTGGGCACATATTCTTTAGGCCCATAATAGGGGACATTATGAGTCTCGGTCGCAATTTTTGCTAAATACTCCTTTTGAGAATTTACCTGCCCGGTTAAAATGGGAGAGATGAGTTTAAAGCGGAATAGGGCTATCTTTTCTCTGTCTTTTTCTTTCAAGAAAATAGACCTCCTCTGGCCTGTGATTGATCGGAAATTAAGCTTTATAGCAGATTATCTTCCGATAAGGCCAGCATAAGAGAAAATAGCCCGAAATTCCAGTGATAGCTTGTGTGTTTAAAAAAAGTGCTTGCCAGCCGGTCACTTCCGTGGTAAAATTAAAGAGCCATAAAACTTTTTTGGAAGTGATCAAAATACCTTTGGGAAAAGGTGGGGCTGGGCAAGCCTTTGATGCTTTCAAGCAGTTTTATGGCTTTTTTCTTTTGCGAGCAGTTAAATTTAAGACGAGAGCATATTTTATCGCGAAAAAAGCTCATAACACCGGGCAGGTTGTCCAGAAACCTTCTCAGGTAGGTATGCAGCTGTCTTTGCTCTAAGGTATACTGTTTTTTGACAAGATAACTGTAAAGAGCAGTGAAGATGGCCTTGAGACTTCTCTGAAAGTAGGGAAGTAAAAATGAAGGTAAAAGGGAAACTGTTCTGCGGCAGTGACGACACTTAAATCGCTTGATATGCAGCTGATAGCTTCTGTTTTTCTCGGTTATGATGTAACGTTGATAAAAGCCATGACCTAACATCTCATCATGGCAGCGAGGACACGACCTTAGTGCAGGAAAATCATTGTCCTGGCCGTTCAGGTAATACTGCCAGGGAGAAACGTCAAAATCATGTATTATCTGCATTCAGCTCTCCTCCCCAAATAAAAATAATGTGCTTATATCTTATCAAATTATTTTGGAGGTGAGAAGAGCAAAAAGCAAAAAGATTATGATTAACTTCTTTTAATTCAAGACATAATAAACTGATAAACTACACTTTATGAGGAAGGTCTGCAGCCTCCTGATATAGCCCGTAAGACCAATCATTCGCAGCAGGCTGTTGATAGATACATCAAAGACTATGAAAGAG
>NZ_FNGO01000055.1 GCF_900103135.1 Halarsenatibacter silvermanii
CCCAGTAGTTTATAGCATTTTTGACCTTTTATATCTTCCGGGGGCATATCTAATTGCTCATATCCCGCTTTATTATAGCGCATTATTGTATGGTCAGGTTTTTGTATGCCTATAACATCAGGTATGCTATTGAGAACCCCTTCTAAAAGTCGGTTCTTTTCTTTGATTTCCTCTTCCATCATTTTTCTCTCCGTTATATCCACGCCTACAGCCTGAAACTCCTCTATTTCACCGCTCTTATCGAATACGGGATAGTCAACCCATCTGTGGTGTCTAATTTCTCCATTCTCATCTTCAACTTTGTGCTCATATTTTTGAGGCTTATGGCTTTCTTTCACTTTTTCAAGTTGTTTTAAGGCAAACTCTCTATCTTCATCGGGTATAAATTCAGTATATTTTCGGCCTATTATCTCTTTTTCGGGAAGGTCTATATTTTCACAGTAAGCTTCATTTACAAAAGTTAAAGTGGTATCTGGCTTAAATCGACATATCAATTCTTTTTGCGTATTGATTATACTATTGTACCTTTCTTTTAACCTCTCATGTTTTTTACTTTTCTCATCGATTTCCGTTATATTTTCTTTTAAAATAATTACGTGTTTTTTATATCTGCAAGCATTAATCCTGTGCCAGAGTTTACTTTTATCAGTTTTCAGCAAAATTTCTTCCTCAAATTCTTCACGATCATTTTCATAAAGATTTTTTATTTTACTTTCAATTACCTTTACTTTAGTTTCGCTACAACCAGCACTTTTCAGAAAGCTGGAATAATGTTTAGCTTTCCCGTCATTCGTCACAGATAAGCCAATATTCTCCAACCATTCTCTGCCTTTCTCGTTGATTTGGGTTATCTTTCCATCTTCCGCAAGCAGCAAAGCTATCTGTGGTAAAGAATTGAAAAAAGATAATATACTATCTTCGCTATTCTGTGATTTCTCAGAAATGGTTACCCCTCCTGAGAACTTATCGTAGGGTCAAAAGAACTAGCCTTTTAACCTGCCAAAAGCTTTATATAGCATGATTCTTTTGTTAAAAACTTGCCCCCCCTGAATATGAGGTATATTTAACTCACCCATGTTTTAAAATACCCAGGAAGGGTGGCAAGACTTATGACTAAAATGATCACATGGCTTTTAGCCTACATCAAAATTCAGCAGAATATTATTATTGTCCTCTTTGTGCTGCTCACCGGCAGGAATATCCTCCCTTAATCTGATAAACCCATCAGCAAACAATACCGGCAGATGCAGATTGATTCTATACCTATCATTGAAAACATCGAAAAACTTGATTACAGAAAACTTTTGAATGAGTATAAACTCGAACATGACAGGGAACTAAAACCTATCAACCGCCGTGAAAACTCTGAAACTAAAGTTCCCACCAATCTTAACTGCCCTCGCTGTGAGGGCCCTCATACTTACATCTACAATAATAATGGCAGCAGAGGCCAGTTTAACTGCAAGGTGTGCGGTACTAATTTCAACGAAAATACTTCCTGTCCCAAACAGGCTATCATCAGGTGCCCACACTGTTCTAAAACCCTGGAAAAAATCAAAAAGAGAAATAATTTTTCTGTACATAACTGCAAAAATAATCTCTGTTCTTTCTATCAGAAAAACTTAGATGCCATGAGTGAAGATGAAAGCAAGTTATTTGCTGAAAACCCCATAAATTCAAGGTCCGCTATATCTACAGAGAGTTTGAATTTGACTATGAACCCCTGAGCAAATCAGCTGAACAGCCTGCTGAAGCTATCTCCAGAGTGGATATCGCGAAAATCCATTCCTCCCCTCATACCCTGGGGCTTATCTTAACCTATTATGCCAACTACGGCCTATCGGCCAGGAAAACGGCTGGCATTATGCAGGATGTACATAATGTCAAAGTCTCCTATCAAACCGTGTTAAATTATGCAGAAGCAGCCAGCAAGCTGGTTAAACCCTTCGTCGATAATTATCACTATAAACTTTCTGATTCTTTTTGCGGTGATGAAACCTATCTCAAAATCAAAGGCAAATGGCAGTATCTTTTCTTCTTTTTTGATGCTGAAAAGAAGATCATTCTCTCCTACAGAATATCTCCTGAAAAGGATACTCTGGCTGCCATCAAAGCTTTCGATGATACCCTAAAAAAGATGGATCCTATTCCAAAAAATTTAAGCTTTGTGGTTGATGCCAATCCTATCTATCGGCTGGCTCAGTATTTCTTTGCCGAAAAAGGTATATATTTCGCTTTAAATCAGGTTGTCGGGCTTACAAACAATGATGAAGTCTCCAGAGAGTTTAGACCTCTAAAACAAATCGTAGAGAGGCTGAACAGAACCTTCAAACGCGAGTACAAAACCACTGCCGGGTTTAGCTCTTCTGCTAGCTCTGAAACTTTCACGGTACTGTTTGTTACTTACTTTAATTTCCTCAGGCCTCATTCGGCCCTGGAAAAGAAGGTGCCGGTCACAATCCCTGAGCTTGACTGTCTGCCCAACATGCCTGCTAAATGGCTTAAGATTATTGAATTATCACAGGCGCATCTTAAAAAGCAGTCTGCTTAGGTGTTTAACGCTGTTCCCTGTGCTTAAGGCTTGAGCTTTCTTATGCACCAGCAGCGGCGAAGCGCACCCTTTACAAACCGAACCAGCCAAATGGCAAACTACTACCAGCGAGGGCGGGATGATTTGCCCTGCCTTCTTATTCTGTTCCCTGCGCCCTCGGCTGCTCTTTGCCGCCCATTTGGCCTGGTGTTTGTCAGGGGCGTTGCGATCTCTTACTGGTTTGCTCCCATAAATCTATTTTACTAATGGTCATCCTTCTCTTTCATAGATCTTTTGACACTACCACTCCTCTACCAGTTCCTCAAACATCTCTCCAATATATTCAAAATGCTCCTCTCCCATTAACTTGTCTAAAAA
>NZ_FNGO01000056.1 GCF_900103135.1 Halarsenatibacter silvermanii
AAGTTAAAAAAATAACTTAAGCAACCTGGAGGGAATCTTATGAGTCGGAATAAGACGTCAGGAATTTCGAGGCGAGAATTTTTGAAGGTTATGGGCTCGACCGGTGCTGCTCTCGGTTTGGGTCTTTCAGCGACCTCAGGCAACAAAGTGCTGGCCGAGGAAGACCCCTATGAAGTGCTGCCCGAAGGAGAACATAAGAGCGGAGAGTGGGTTCCTACCGGCTGTGCCGGCTGTACATCCTGGTGTTCACTGGAAGCGAATGTCGTCGACGGCAGGGTTATCAAAATAAGAGGCAACAGCCGTTCTAAAGTCAACGGGGAAAGCAGCTGTCCCAGATCTCATCTAAGTTTACAGCAGGTGTATGATCCCGATAGAATAAAAAGACCCATGAAAAGGACAAATCCCGAAAAGGGTAGAGATGTAGATCCGGAATTTGTGCCCATATCCTGGGAGGAAGCCTTCGAAGAAATAGCAGATAAGATCATAGAACTGAGAGAGAATGGGGAATCCCATAAATTTGTCCTCTGGCGTGGGCGTTACACACGTTTGCGGGATATTCTCTACGGTATCCTGCCTGAATTTGTGGGTTCTCCCAATAAAATTTCTCACAGTTCTATCTGTGCCGAGGCAGAAAAATTCGGCCCTTACTATACCGAAGGATACTGGGCTTATCGCGATTATGACCTTCAGAACAGCGATTACATTTTGATCTGGGGTACCGATCCCATACAATCCAACCGCCAGGTCTCGCTGTATTCCCGCGAATGGGGTAATATACTGGAAGGGGCCAGAATAGCCACTGTAGATCCCCGTTTTTCCCGCACAGCCGCCAAATCCAATGAATGGCTGCCCGTAAAACCCGGGGAAGATGGAGCGCTGGCTCTGGCCATGGCCCATGTCATACTGACTGAAGGGCTCTGGCATAAAGAATTTGTCGGTGATTTTGTCGACGGTGAAAATAAATTTACAGCAGGCGAAGAAGTGGATGAAGATGAATTCGAAGAAAACTATACCCACGGGGTAGTAAAATGGTGGAACGAAGAATTAAAAGACAGAACCCCCGAATGGGCGGCAGATAAAACCGGTATACCCGCCGAACAGATCGTCCGAGTGGCAGCTGAATTCGGTGAAGCTGCTCCTCATGCCTGTGTATTTATGGGCGGCGGTGGAGTAATGCAGACTCGCGGCGGTTATAATTCTATGGCCATCCACGGTTTGAATGGTCTGGTAGGCTCTATAGATAACGAAGGCGGCGCCGTCCGCGGAGCCAGTGTGCCCAACCAGAGTTTTCCCGATCACAGCGAATTCCTGGATGACATTTCCCGCGAAGGACTGGATCACGAGATGATCGATCGCCGCGGCCGCCTGGAATTTCCCGCTTTTAAAGATGGTGAAAGCGGCGGCGGAGTTGTCACCAACCTTTCTGCCGATGGTATCATCGAAGAAGATCCCTATGAAATCAAAATGGGAATCGGCTACTGGAACAACTTCAATTTCGCCGCCCCGGAAACTGAGCGCTGGGATGAAGCCATGTCCAAGCTGGATTTTTATGTGCATCTGGTAACCCATCAATCAGAGATGACTCAGTATGCTGATATAGTAATTCCCTCCACCCATCACATGTTCGAACAGTGGGGCATGCTCTATCAAAAAGGTAACCTGCACACCCATTTCTGGCTCAGCCGACCGATGATCAACAGACACTGGGAGCTTATTGAGCCGGAGGCAGAATTTTCCTGGCTGCTGGCTGAAAAGCTGGCGGAAAAAGGTTACAGCAATATGCTCGATTACTTCAAAACTATAGTCGATCCGGAAACCGGGGAGGAGCCGGAGGACTATAGAGAGTTTGCCAAATACGCCACCAAACACTATATGCAGCCGGTCTGGGATCCGGAGATGGAAAGTCATGGCGATCAATTCGACGGCTGGGAAGATTTTAAAGAAGCAGGTGTCTGGAACTCCGACGAATTCGAGTTTCAACAATACTGGGGTGAGTTCACCAACAGCACCGGTGATTTTGAATTTTACAGCGAGACTTTAAAAGAAGCCCTGGAAGAACATGCGGAAAAACATGATGTCAGTATAGAAGAGGTGCTGGAAGCCTGTAAATATGAGGCAGAAGGTGAACTGGCTTTTCTGCCCCACTATGAAGAACCATATACTGTAGGCGATGATGAAGAATATCCTCTGCTGCTGGTGGATTCCAAATCGGCTCTCAATCGAGAGGGCAGATCGGCAAACGCTAACTGGTATTATGATCTGAAAGATATAGATCCGGGTGATTCTACCGAAGCTGATGTGATTAAAATTCATCCCCGGGATGCAGAAGAGCTCGGTCTGGAAGATGGAGATGAAGTGGTGGTCAGCTCACCGGCAGGAGAAATAACCTGTCAGCTCAACGTCTGGGAAGCTGTAAAGCCGGGTACTGCCAGCAAAACCTTCGGCATGGGCCACTGGGCTTACGGCAGAGTAGCCGCTGAAGATTTTGCAGATGGTGAACCCCGCGGCGGCAACAACAATGAAATTATTCCGGCTGAATACGAAAGATTGAGCGGCAGCACTTCCTTTTACAGTCACATTAAAGTAAACATAGAGAGAGCTTAAGGAGGGATAAATAATGGCTAATTATGTAATGGTAGTTGATCTTCATGATTGTACCGGCTGCGGCGCCTGTATGATCGCCTGCAAAAACGAAAACAATGTACAGGAAGGAACTTTCTGGTGCAGCAATGAAAAAGAAATCACAGGAGAATTCCCCAATATAGAGTACAGCTATAAACCAACTTTCTGCAATCACTGTGACAATGCTCCCTGCGTTGAAGCCTGTCCCGTT
>NZ_FNGO01000057.1 GCF_900103135.1 Halarsenatibacter silvermanii
TCTCAGCACGCTTAATATCATAACAATTCCCCGCCCTCCTGTCAATAGCTCTCGCCTTTTTCCTAACTGCTTTAATTGTCTGTATTTTCTGGTGATATGAAAATGCGGTAATGTATGAGATGCATTACCGCTGAAATAATGAATTTAATTCGGGAGATTATACTGAGGATCATCCGGATTCTCTTTATAAAGAATAATCACACTACCAATAATCTGTACAACTTCTGAGCTAGTTCTGCGTGAAATAATTTCAGCACTCTCTTCTGCATTCACGGGAGCATTATCATTGATCCTAACTTTTATCAATTCGTGATCTTTCAGCGTTTCTGAGGTTTGATCTACAACTCCCTCAGAAATTCCTTCCTTACCAACATGAACAAGAGGATTTAAATCATGACTTTCTCCGGTGAGAAAACTTCTCTGTTTGCTGTTTAAATCTGTAATTAATAACACCTCCCGATGCTTATCTTACATAGTCAAATTCCTGTCTCCCGATGATCACTGTCATGCCGTTTTCAATCCCGGCTCTTTCCAGTTCCTCATAAAGGCCCTCATTCCGCAAAATAGACAGCATTCTGCGCAGCGAGGGTTCATCATTTAAATCAGTTCTATCTATAAGTTTTTCGACAAAATTGCCTTCTACTTTGAAACGATCAGGCGCCACCCTGTTTACAATAAATTTTTCACTCCTCTCATCAGAGGCATCTGGTGTGATAACTACTTCTTCGCTATCGCCGAACTCATCCTCCTGAACTGCGGATTCTTCTTCAATCTCTTCCAGAGCCTTACCTATTTCTTTTTTCAAAATTTCAACGCCTTCCCCTGTAGCAGCCGAAATGGGATAGACATCAAGCCCCATGCTTTGAAATTTTTTCATGAGATCAGCTATATTTTTGCGTGCCCGGGGAATATCAATTTTGTTCAAAACAATTATTTGATTAAGCTGAGCCAGTGATTGATTAAAACGTTGAAGCTCATTGTTAATTTTATGATAATCCTCTTCAGGCTGCCTTCCCTCGATACCAGAAGCGTCGATCATATGGACCAGAAGTCTGGTGCGCTCAAGATGTTTGAGAAACTGATCGCCCAAACCTTCACCCCGGTGAGCCCCTTCTATCAACCCCGGTACATCGGCTATTACATAACTTGAATAATCCTGATAATTGACCACTCCCAAATTGGGTTCTACAGTGGTAAAATGGTAATTGTCTATTTTTGGCCTGGCAGAAGTGATCATTGAGATAAGAGTAGATTTACCAACGTTGGGAAAACCTACTAATCCCACATCAGCCAAAAGCTTCAACTCAAGCTTCAGTATTTTCTTTTCTCCACTCTCACCGTTCTCGGAAAATTTAGGCGCCTGTCTGGAAGAACTCTTAAACCTGGCATTGCCCCTTCCTCCTTTTCCTCCTTGCGCTGCTACAAACTCCTCTTGATCTTCAGTCAAATCGGCAAGTTTTCTCCCCTGCCGATCAAAAACTACCGTACCAGGGGCAACTTTTATGATTTCATCCTTCCCGGCTCTGCCTTTTTTATTTCTTTCTGCTCCATTTTCTCCGTCCTGAGCTTCATATTTGCTTTTATATCTGAGATGGTTTAATGTATTTATACCCTCATCTACTTTTAAAACTACATCTCCTCCATCCCCCCCGTCTCCTCCATCGGGTCCACCTCTGGGTTCAAATTTCTCCTTTTGAAAGCTGACAGCTCCGTCACCTCCGCTGCCACCTTCCAATGTTATTTCAATTTCATCAACAAACATTATTAATCACCTCAATAAAAAATCCCTCAGTGAAAACTACTGAGGGCTGATAAAGCTGCATCTCAAATTTACAAAAGGTTTTTGAAAACAAATTTCTAAAATGATTAATTGGCAGCTTTTTGAACTACCGCATAATGTTCCGGCTCATAAACACTTACCTTGCGATTTGACTTGCCAGAACGCTCATAATTGACGTATCCATCGGTTTTGGCAAAAAGAGTATCATCGCTACCCCGACCTACATTGTAACCGGGATGAAACTTAGTGCCTCGCTGTCTGACGAGTATACTTCCCGCGGTTACAAACTCGCCATCAAATTCTTTTGCACCCAGCCTTTTAGATATACTATCTCTACCATTCTGCGTACTGCTTACTGCCTTCTTTTGGGCCATTTTTCCTCACCCCCTGAAAGTAAAATATATATTGCTGAAGAGAGATTATTCACCAACAATTTCATCAATTTTAATACGTGTAAAAGGCTGTCTATGTCCGGTCTTCTTTTTATAGCGTTTTTTGGCCTTGAATTTGAAAACCTCAACTTTTTTATTTTTGCCGTGTTCAAGAACCTCAGCTTTTACCTCAGCAGATTCCAGGACTGGCTTTCCAACTTTAAAATCTTCATCATCGGAAACAGCCAGCACTTCATCGAAGGAAATACTGTCTCCCTCTTCGTAATCTAATTTCTCCACCTTCAAATGATCGCCTTCCTTTACCCTGTACTGTTTGCCTCCGGTTCTGATAACTGCATACATTTACTTCCACCCCCTCCACCTAAAATAATCATCAGAAAAAAATAGAAAAATAAATTTTTAAATAGGACTAATAAATATATTGTTCCATCGCAATTCACATACCATTATCTACAGGTTGAAATTCTAGCATATTTCTGATCAAAAGTCAAGACCTATCGATCAACTGACGATGTCAAGTAAATGTGGGTTGGGGAATAAAAAGAGGACTCCCCCCATGAAAATATTATCTCGATGCCCCCTTCATAAGATGATAAATTGCG
>NZ_FNGO01000058.1 GCF_900103135.1 Halarsenatibacter silvermanii
TTTAATTCTAGGATGCCTGGAGGTGTCCCTCCTTTTTCAGGTACACCTCTGTAATTTTAGTTTCCATTCTCTGTATTTTTAGTTTACCAAAAACAACATAACGTTTAAAATATGCTGATTCAAAGCTATATAACAAAGCTGGATGAAATCTCTGATAATTTAACTAAAAAAAGAAAATACTTTTGAACTTTGATGTCTTAAAACTTGTCAATAATTTAAGGAAACCAAAAGTTTTAGGACATGTTGGTTTTTCCTTAACGAAAATATGAAGTTCAGTTTAATCATTGCACATAATCTCCTGTTTTACGCCATTTTAATTGCTGAACAAATAAAAAAACTGGCCTGTTAAGCCAGCTCTAATTATAATATTCCCTGCTTGTTTAGATCCAGGGTTTTTCATTTTATTTTTGCGCTCCACCCAAGTATCAATTCCCTTCTTTGATTAGCTGTAATTCTACTTTGGACTTGCAATTCAATTGTTTAGATATTTTCCTTAAATACTTCAAAGTTAAATTATATCCATTTTCAA
Source organism: Halarsenatibacter silvermanii (assembly GCF_900103135.1). Taxonomy (NCBI): domain Bacteria; kingdom Bacillati; phylum Bacillota; class Clostridia; order Halanaerobiales; family Halarsenatibacteraceae; genus Halarsenatibacter; species Halarsenatibacter silvermanii. The sequence continues at coordinate 530 of NZ_FNGO01000058.1, forward strand.
TACTAGAAATCACACTCTGAGTTGTACCGGTCCTCTCTGCAAGCTCTTTTTAAGTTATTCCAAGTTCTTTTCTTCTTTTAATATCTGATGGGCAATTTCATATTCCAATTCTATTTCATCCCAGGCCTCTTGAAATTCAAAATCTTTTTCATATTTTTCGTCAAAATAAACTTCTGCTTTCGTGAGATCTTCCATTATAATTCATCCCCGTCTTTGTAAAAATATATCGACCAATTACCCCAATTAGTATTATCGCATATATGCTATAATTCTATTAGCATTTTACTGCTAATAAGTCAAAAACTTTTCTATTATTAGTTTGCCTCTCAAATATCGATAGTTATTGTCGGTTCTTTTTATGGGACACTGTTCCAAGATATAAGTGCTATATTTTTTGTTTTTTAAAAACCAATACACATACGAGAAAGTCAATAATGTTTCAATTTTTTTAATTTTTTTAATAAAGACACCAACATAAAAAGATCCCCGGCATGTCAACAATCATAGAGGGGGCATGTTGGTGTCTATTTTGTCAAATCCAATTCTATTTTAAAAAATTTAGAATTTATTATATTTTCATATATTTTTTTATATTGTATAATGAATAAAATATTTTTCGCGCCACTTTATTGTGTTAAAATTACGTACGTATTTTGCCCCAGTCTCCCACCACCAAAAAATGAAAACACTACAACCTAATTTCGTAAAAAAATTATGAAAGCAAGTAAGAATTCTTTCTGATCCAGATAATTTATATGCGTTTTTTATTCGCCTAAGATTTTTGTTAATTTGCTCTCCCGAGTATTTCTAAATGAACATCATTACCTGCTGGAGTTCTTACTTCAATAGCTTGATCGGAACCTTTAATTGTGAAAGTCTCGCTGTTTATTGCATTGTTAGTATCAAAATGTACAATTTCTGAACCCCAGGTCTTCACTTTAGCTTTACTTGAAGTATTTATATAAGCTTCTTTATCTTCTTCAATATCAGGACCTATAAGAACGACACTGTCCGAATCAAAATTTGCCGAATCTCTTATTCCTAATAATTGATCGGGAGCAGAACCTAAAAGAAATTGTCCGATATCCCATTCTCCTTCCGCCTGCACCTGCAAATATTTAGGGTCCTCTCCTCTGTGAAAGTTTTGTCCTACTATACCACCGTATTTTCTATCCGTGTCTATTAAAGTTCGCACCTTCTCTTTATTTTCATCAAAAGTGGTGACTTTAAAATCTTCCTCTTCTTCGTTGCCAATTACGTGAAGGATATGCAAAGCGCCCTGTCCCCCAACTCCTTCAACATCTACTGCTTTTAATTCAAAAAAAGAATCATCTCTACCTAAATAAGTATATTCCCTCCCTCGAGATCTTACTCTAACAGCATCAGTTACTTCTGTAGGCCCTGCTGCAGCATAACCAACCAGAGAAAAGATGAAAACTATCAGGAATATAATCGTAAATTTCCTTTTCATTTTTTTCACCCCTTTGCATTTTTTCGTAGTGCCAAAATGACTAACCCCGGGCCTATCAAAGTTAGTCTGATTTTTAAACCTAACCGGATAAAACTTTACAAGCTATTTAAAAATTTTTTCAACATTATCGTCAAAAGCCTCTTTTTCTATATTCATGGCACTATCTGGGATCTTAATTTTTTCTAAATTATTATTGGTAAAAGCCTCCTCTTCTATTTTAGTAACACTATCCGGAATTTTGACTTCTTCCAGATTATTACTTGCAAAAGCAGAATCTCCTATCTCATTAACTCCCTCCGGTAAATTCAATGTTTCCATAGTGTTATTATAGAAAGCATGGAACCCTATTTTATTAACGCTATCCGGAATTTTTATGTTCTTTAAGTTATTGCCGCTAAAAGCAAAGTCTTTAATTTCAGTAATACTTCTTGGAATTTCTACTGATTTTAAATTAATATAAGCAAAAGAGCCTTTTCCTATTTTAGTGACTTTCTCCCCGTCTATTTCAAGAGGAATCACTATATTTTTATGACCTTTTCTATAATTAATTATTTCCCCATTTTCAAACTCAAAACTTTTCGGATCAGTTACAGCTTCCGCCTTGGCTTTGCCTCCACTAAATAAAGGGAGCAAAATCAAAATAAATGTCAATAAACTTATTATTGCTGTTTTTAGTATTTTACACTTAGGACATTTGTCCGCCCTGTTCCGCGGTTAGACGTGGTTGTACGGTGTTGACTGGTTCATCAGGGGGTTAACCCCCTGATGAAAAT
>NZ_FNGO01000059.1 GCF_900103135.1 Halarsenatibacter silvermanii
TTCCTCCTCCGTGAAATGCTTGACGGGTCTTTTAGTGAAGTAATGTAAAGTAATTTTAAAAGGTTTAACTTGATTTTAATGGTAGCATAGAACAGCTAGCCCTGACCAGGTTGCCCGTTTGTTTGATCTTGAAGATAAGTTTGATCATGTAATATTTGATGAGGCAAGTCAGATTCCTTTGGAAAATGCCTTGCCTGCTCTGGCTCGGGGAGAAAGAATTACCGTAGTAGGGGATAAAAACCAGATGCCTCCCAACCGGCTTTTTCATAAGGCTATCAGTCGAGAAGAATCAGATAACATTGCCGAAGACGAAAAGAGTAGTTTGCTTGATGCAGCAGATGATGTCTGGCCAGATAAAATGTTAAAATATCATTATCGCAGTAGATATCCGGAATTAATAGATTTTTCTAATAGGGCTTTTTATGATGGTAAGTTGATGATTGCTCCATCTTGTACTAGGAAACAAAGTGAATATAGAGCTTTAGATTGGCATCAAATTAATGGCAAATGGGAGAAAAGAACTAATGAAATTGAAGGAGAAGCGGTCATTAATTATCTTTTGGAACAACTTCCTGCTAAAGAACAAATGACTGGTAAAACTTTATGGGGGGTTGTTACTTTTAATCAGGATCAAGCTGATATATTGGTCGATATTTTACAGAAAAAACTGGAAGGTAAGCGTAAAGAAAGTGAATTGACCGATGTAGAAAAAATAGTATGGGAATGGTGTATTGGTAGTATAACTACTAATTCTTATGTTTGGATTAAAAATTTAGAAAATGTCCAGGGGGATGAAGTAAAGCATATGATTATGTCAGTTGGTTATGCTATTGATTCTGAGATGGGAAGGGTTCCTAATAGATTTGGCCTATTGAATAGAGAAGGAGGTGGGAAACGTCTCAATGTAGCAGTAACAAGAGCCCAGGAAAGTATAGATATATTCTGCTCATTTGATCCAGATTATGATTTAGAAGTAGCTAGTACCTCTAATCGTGGCCCTAAACTCTTTAAAGACTATTTAAGATATGTAAAATATATCAGTGAAGGTAATGATGGAGATGCTCAAAACTTACTAGAGGATCTTCAAAAGAGGAATAATCTGTCTCAGGGGGAAGTTAGTTTTTATGATTATGATTCTCCTTTTGAGAAAAAAGTAGCTCAGGCTTTGCGAAAAAGAGGATATGAGATTCATACCCAGGTTGGAAGTTATGGTTATCGGATAGACCTCGGTTTAGTAAATCCTAATAATGAAGAGGAATACTTACTAGGTATCGAATGTGACGGAGCTCAATATCATAGCAGTAAATCTGCCCGGGAACGTGATATTCACCGTCAGAAATTCCTGGAAAACAAAGGCTGGCAGATAGAACGAATATGGTCTAGAAAATGGTGGGAAAAACCACAACAAGTCCTTGATGAACTGGAAGAAAAAATTAATAAAGCCTTGAACACTGAAGAACTAGATAAAGAAAAAGAAGTTGATGATACATTCGAGAGCAAAAAAGATAGAGTTGAATCACTAATGGATGATATAGATTATAATGAGACCTTTGAAAAAATAACTCAGAGAATTATTGAATTGATGTTAGAAACTAGAGATAAATATTCTAATAAAGAATTACAAAAAAACTTGAATTATAAAGATGCAGAAGGAATTAGAAAAGCAATACAACCCTTAAGAGACCAAAATATTATTTTAAAAGAAGGAGAAGGACCAGGCACAAAATATTATATTGATAAATTGAGAGTTCTAGATTATCATAAAAAAGCTCAATGAAAATGTTATTATTATTCATAAATCTTAATCTTAGCTATTTGTGGAGTATGATATTATAAAAGTGACTTATTAGCTTATTATAATCAATCACATTATTATGTGTTTTAATTAATTGCATAAATTAAATAAAATTCCTTAATTAATTTTCATTAACTACCCCAAATCTGTTAGGAAAGCGGATCAACTGAAGTTAAAAAATCGTCTAGACCAACAAATTGGCTATCAAAGGCTGGGGAGAGAATGAGGTTTACATACCCGGCGTTATGTTAGTTAAATCCAAAGCTATTTATCGGACGATGGATTTTCTTTTGGAAAGCTAAGATGAATTGGAATACAAAGTATTAGATTCTGCAGCTCATGAGTTTGATTTAGAAATAGATCTTATGATGAGTTGTTAAAGTCGCTATGAATGACCCTAAGTTAGCAAAGGAAGAAAGATGTCATGACTATAGCTGAAGAGTTAGAGAAAAAAGTATGCGTAAAGCTACAACGGCATTAAGTTTGCTGGTTAGAAAAATGAAGATTAAAATTAATAATCTGCCTTGGATTTGATGTTCTATTTATGGTTAATCGATGGTTTAAACATGGTTAGTAATCCGCTTTTACAGGGGCGGGCTTTTTATCTGTTTTTGGTAAACTAAAAATACAGAGAATGGAAACTAAAATTACAGAGGTGTACCTGAAAAAGGAGGGACACCTCCAGGCATCCTAGAATTAA
>NZ_FNGO01000060.1 GCF_900103135.1 Halarsenatibacter silvermanii
TATTCACTGCTATATTAAGGGTATCCTACTCGAAGACAAAAATCAAGTATATTCGGGTATTATACACGAAAATTGAACGGAGAAATTTTGGGGGAATTAAAAAATCGGAGAATTTTATCCTCCACCACTTGTAATTTAAGGCTTATTTTTTTGAATATTAATTAATATTATATTATTGGGAAATCATGTAGATAGATTAAGCAGCAGGATATTTGTGCCTGGGAAAGAACAGATGTCGTAATTGAGAAGTTTTAAATTTTATGTTAGTAACAAAAATGATATTTGAAGTTAAAAAAGCCAAAAACTTATTTTGCTAACCTAATTTTAAAAATATTGGAATATTTACAAGGGCAGTTTTTATCCCCCATATTTACACTTTATGATATCTTTTGTCAAATTGGACATTCTAATAGTTTGAAATTTATTATATTTTTTGATATATTAATTACAGAATTGATATATTAATTACAGAATTGATATATTAATTTAATAAATGAGGAGGTGCCAATGAAATATAAAAACCTTACTGAAAAAGTTTATCAAATTTTAAAAAAAGATATTGTAAATATGAATATTCAACCTGGAACAAAAATACAATTAGATAAAATTGCTGAGGAATTAGAAGTCAGTAAAACTCCCGTTAGAGAAGCTGTAAATATGTTATCTATGGATGGCCTGGTAGAAGTTAAACCACAAAGTGGAACTTATGTTATAGAACTTAACCAAAAGGATATAAAGCATATTTATCAAGTCCGAAAAGCTTTAGAAAAATTAGCTATTGAACTTTCATTCTCAAAAATTAATGATGAAAATATTAAAGCTTTAGAGTCTATAAATAATAAGTGTTTAAAATTATATGAAGAAGAAAAGTATGAAGAATTTGTATCTGAAGATGAGCGTTTTCATAATACAATCTTTGAGATTACGCAGAATAAATATCTAATCACTTCTTATAATGCGATACGAGATAAGCTTTTCTACCTCAAAATGGCAGGTTTGGTTATTCCAAAATCAATTTTAGAATCAATCAAAGCTCACCAAAAAATTATAAAAACATTTAAAGAAAAAGATTTAGAAAAAGCAAAACACGAAATGAAATCTCATGTTGAAAAAGTAAAGAAACATTCTTTAAAGGTCCATAATATATATAATAACAAAAGAGGTGAAAAAAAATGAATAATTTTGAAGGTATTGTGCCTGCAATGATAACAATTTGGGATGAGGAAGAGGAATTTGATGAAAAAAGAACGAGAGAACATGTCAAATGGTTAATTGAAAAAGGAGTTCATGGTTTAGCGCCTTGTGGGAGTACAGGCGAAAATATTTCCATGTCAATGAAAACACAAAAGGAAGTAATAAAAACAGTCGTAGATGAAGTGGACGGTCAAATTCCCGTATATCCTGGGACTGGTAGGTATTCTACCAAACTGACAATAGAATTAAGTAAATACGCTGAATCAGTGGGTGCTGATGGAGTAATGGTTATTCTTCCGTACTATATGGAACCATATAAAGAATCTGTAAAAAATCATTATAGAATTTTATCTGAACAGATAGATATACCCATAATGGTTTATAATAATCCTTGGTTTACGGGCTATGAATTCGATCATTTTGAAATGCAAGAATTAGTTAATGATAACATAGTTTCAGCTGTCAAAGCAGCACATGGAGACCCAAATAGAGTTTTCGAACTTAAAAATCAATGTGGTGATCAATTGAAAGTACTTTATGGTCATGATTATGCTGCCTATGAAGCTTTTTGCAATGGAGCGGACGGCTGGTTATCTGGCCTTCCAAATGTTTGTCCAGGTCTTTGTGTCAAAATGTATCAAGCCTCTGTAAATGAGAAAAATTTTGATAAAGCCAAAAAATTAGCTACAAAAATAAGGCCTTTAGTAGATTTCTTATTATATGAAAAAACGAAGGAAACTCCTCCTCGACCTCATTTCTTGGAATTTTTTAAAGAATCTCTGAGATTAAGAGGCAGAGATGTTGGAGAACCAAGACGACCCCTTGGTCACTTAGACCCGGAAAGATCAAAAAAGTTAAAACAAATAATAGATGATTTATTTTAATACGATATATTGTTTTTTGTCGAAAAAACAGGCTCTTCTCCAAAACAGTTGGTGGAATTGCAATATATATTGGATTATCAGAGATACTAACTCCTCTATTTGCTGGTTTTTTATAAAGTATTTGAAATATGGCATTTACTTTTTCTATCTTCTGCAATTAAAGATGCTGATAACATATCCCCATATGAGGAATTATAGACGGTTTCTACCAAC
>NZ_FNGO01000061.1 GCF_900103135.1 Halarsenatibacter silvermanii
GTGACCGGTACCTTGTCTTAAAGATTGTTGAACTGAGTATTTTGGCTGATAATTGCTTCAGAAAGTTCTTGTCAAACTACTTTCCGAATTCAGGTGGAAACAATAAAGGAAAAATAACCTTGCTTCCGCAATAATCTCAAACTTTTCTCAATAAAATAACAGTATAAATCAGCCGTGCCAAAATAGACTTGATAATTTTCTTTCAAATATGGTTTCATCCATTTAATATCTTCATGTCTTACAAAAGGAGGATTACCAATTACACAATCAAATCCACCTTCTTCCATTATATCAGGAAATTCATCTTCCCAGTCAAAAGCCTTTTCCCCGGCAATCTCTGGATCATCAATTAATGAATTACCACATTTAATATTATCATCGAGATTGGTAAGCTCATCCTGCTTATTGGCTGTCTTAAGCCAGAGAGATAATTTTGTGATTTCCACTGACTCTCGGTTCAGATCCACGCCATACAAATTATTCTTTAGTATATTCCTGTATATTCGCTCCTGGGAAGTAAGGCTGGCCTGTAACTCATTATCTCTACTAACAGCACCATTACTCTCATGTAAAGCATTTCTCAATAAATCTCGCTGTTTATTCAACCACCTGTGCTCCTCTAAAAGAAAATCGAAAGCCTGGTTCAAAAATGCCCCGGAGCCACAGGCAGGATCGAGAATAGTAATATCCTTCAGTTCTTCCTCATATTCATTGAAAAAATCTATATGCTGTTGAGTATATCTAGTTTTCCAGCTTTTACTGCCTGCCTCCTCTATATCGGGGAGATCATAATAACCGAGTTCCTCTTTTTTATCCTCCAGATAACCTCCCACTGCATTTTCAACTATATAACTGGTAATATACTTCGGCGTGTAGTATATACCTTCTTTTTTTCTGCGGGACTCATTTTTGTCATACTCGTCGTCTCTGATATCAGCTTTCAACTGCTCAATATCGGTTATTGACTGTTCAAAGATATGACCGAGAATATTAACATCCACATCGCTGTCAAAGTCATATTCAGAAATCTCATATATGGCATCGAAGAAATCATCTTTGATAGTAAGCTCATCCAGCACTTCATCGTAGGCAAACAAACCGCCATCATAGGAGTTTATATTATGTTTGTCACTGCCTTCATCTACAGCCCTGAATACACCTCTAATTTGATTCCAGATGGCTGTATCTGAAACCTCGAAAGAATCCTTGCCTCTCTCTATAGCCTGGTGCAATACATCATTGGGAAGGAGCTGTTTATCTTCACAGAAGCAAATGAAGATTATTCTGTCCAAAAACTTCTGAGCTTTTTCCAGCAGAACTTCGAAATCTATATCTGGATTATTTTCCTTTAAATGCTCGAAAAGATTTATCCGCATATTTTTATAAAGATTATAAAATTCAACTGAAATATCTTCATGGCGCTTATTGGTGGCACCGGATAATCTAAGGGTTTCACTCTTGCCTTCTTCTGTAATAAGATGATCGCTGCATAATAAATAATGAAACTTTTTAAACTCATTCTCTTCCACTAAATCCTGCAGGTGAAATACCTCATTATATTCCTTGCTGCGTCCAACTTTATATAACCTTATTTCGATGAAATTTGAAACTATAACCCACTTACATTTATCCAGTCTATTGGTATAGCTGAAGGCCTGATCCACCGGTGACTTATAGGTAGATCCCTCTCTCTTTTGATCTTTGTCCAGAGCAACCTGCGGCCCTTTTAATTCGATAACCGCTTTATGTTCTTTTTTGACTTCACCATTTTCCCTTTTATAAAATCCTAAAATACCATCAGGAGTTTTAGCATCTAAGTCTGTAGAACATTCTATTTCCATTGTCCACTGCTCTGCAGCCGGATCGTTTTTATATCCCAAGATATCTTCAAATATAGCGCTGAGAAAAGCTGACTGGAGTCTTTGCTCGTTGAGACCTTTTATATTGGCTAAGTTTTCCTTCCAATTTCTTATCTTTTTCAGCTTTTCGGTGAAATTTTCTATGTAATAGTCGTGAATATTTTGCTCTATTATCTTTTTATTGAAAAGTCCAGGCATAAAATTTCATCTCCCATACTATTTTAAATAATCTTCTACCTGAATTCGGAAAGTAGTTTGACAAGAACTTTCTGAAGCAATTATCAGCCAAAATACTCAGTTCAACAATCTTTAAGACAAGGTACCGGTCAC
>NZ_FNGO01000062.1 GCF_900103135.1 Halarsenatibacter silvermanii
ACAACCATAAAGTCAAAACCAACATCAATACATTACCTGGGATGCTATGTAATTTTTAGTTTCCACACTCTGTACTTTTTATTTGCCAAACACAAAATTTTTTATTGAATTAATTATCTTCTCCCATCATATTCATATTACCCATCATCTGCATCATCTGACTCATATCCATTTCTTCTTCACCCATCATATCCATACAGGAAGACATCATTTTCTGCATCTGTTCAGGATTACCTTTAACAAGTTGACAAATTTCAGGCATAATTGCCCGGGCAAATTCCAGCTTTTCTTTGTCAGATAGATCATAAAATTTTTCTTTTAATTCCTCCATTTTTAAAGCCCCCTATTAAATTAATTTAATTGCTCTTTTATACATATCCCCTAGATACATTATAGGGTAATTCTTTTTATTTTTCAACTCGTTTGAACGAGCTTATAAACCAGTATTAACCTTGCAAACGACATAACCTGTCGGCTTACAGCTTTTATTTGACAGACAGTTAAATTACTGCTATTATATAAATAAGGATTTATATAGTCTGGAATTTATAGTTATATCCGGCCGCTGCAAAAAAGACCAAATTTAACAGCAGGAGAGATTATTATGGTTAAGGACGATAAATTTATCGACGCCTTTGCGGAGTTTCTCAATACTCTGGGAGAAAAAAACAGGCTGCAGATTTTATTTGCCCTGCAGGAAGCCCCCAGGTCGGTCAATGAAATTGTGGAGGTAACAGGTCTCTCGCAGCCTCTTGTCTCTTTTCATCTGAAAACTTTGCGCCAGAGAGGCCTGGTGGCTACTAATAGAAAGAAAACTTTTGCCTACAATTATATTAAAGATGAAAAACTGGTAGAAGATCTTCTGGAGCTGAGCAGTCATCTGGAACAATATTCCTCAGAGGAAACCGATTTCGACTTTAAATGGCCTCCCTGGCGGAACTGTAAATTTTTTCAGGATTGAAGCCAGCTGAGATGTCTTTTTTCAGCTTCTACTTAAATTATTTCATTTTAGCCTTGACAGAGATTCTGGTCTATGTTAAATTATAATTGAAAGAAATATAAATTATAATTTATATAATCATAAAATCATATACTGATAATTAAGGATTAAAAATTTTATTCTTTATATAAATAATTGTTTATATAAATAAAAACTAATAAAGGGGGTGACAGATATGATGTTTATGCAGCCAAAAAATTCTGAACAGGCCCGGGAAATGCAGGAAAAAGGCCGAAAGATGTGTGAGCAGGCTATGAATCACTGTCAAACAATGATGGAAGAAATGATGTCTGCAGCGGAAGATGACCAGACTGATAACCCGAAAAGATAATATCGTATAGATAGCTTCCAGCCGGGCTGTAATATTTGCAGTGCAGTCCGGCTGAATTCCTCTCACAGGGAGGTGACAGAAAAATGCCTTACTGTTTTGGCTGGTTTTTTCCTCTGATCTTTTTTGGGTTTTTCATCTATATCTTCTTTTTCAGAAGAGGAGGCTCCCCCTTCCAGCCGCCCTGGAATGATCGTGAAGAACGCTACAGGGAAAAAAGTCCTGAAGAAAATTATAGCGGGAATACAGATGAAAAAATAGAACTTCGCAAAAAAGTTGTGGAGCTTGAAAAAGAAATAGAATATCTTAATCGGAGACTGGAAGAAGAAAGAGAAAAATGAAACAAAAGATATATATCAGAGGACTTACTCCGCTTTCTGCAAAAAATTATGCAGAGAGCGGGGCTTTCATTTGGACTACGACCTCTAAGCCAGAAAAACAGCTGGCATTATGCAGGGTATCCATATTTTCAAAATCTTACGAACTTCATTAAATTATGTCGAAGCCGCCACCAGACTGGTCAAATCCTCTGGCGATAATCATCACTATAAATTTTCCAAAATATTTATACTCTGAGCTGAAATATTTTTATCGCATAATTTACAGGTAAATCCTGCTAATTCAACAGGACTGCTGCACCAGATAAGGATTGAGAGCTAATCCCAGGCTGGAAGAGGCCTTTTCAATACTGACCTGACATATTTTTTGAAATTCTCTCATTGAATTTTGATAATCGGCAATCAATTCATTATCGTTTACCTGTCTCCGCAGCTTTTTTAATTCCTGTAAATCTTCTCTGGTTAAATTGTCATTAACCTGTTTCACCTGACATTCTTGCTGTTTTTCTTCAAATTTA
>NZ_FNGO01000063.1 GCF_900103135.1 Halarsenatibacter silvermanii
AAGGATAATTATTATGATTCAGACAAAACTATCAGCCCAGTTACAACGGCAAAACGGAGCGCAAGAACAGAGATTTAAGAAAAATTGTCGAGAGGTTCGATGAGGACGTATCCAAAATCATAATACCGGAGTCAGTGTGCCGGTTTATTCTCGAAATGAATCTGATGATGTCGCCGGATGTGTAAAGTCATTTCTGGAAGTTCGACTTTAAAAGGTGTTGAAATACCACAGATAATGGATTTTATCCTTCATTTCTTTTTTGTCATGAGACATTTAATAATTTCCCCTTCGACATAAGATATTCAGCGAAATCTTTATCTCTATCCAGGTCAATTAAATCCACTGGATAATCGAGAGCAAACATCAGCTCGCTATAAACTTTGAAAAATTTGTCAGGTGGACAACCTTTAACTGCTAAATCTATATCAGAAGACTCTTTATCCTTATCAAGAATAGAACCATAGACATAAATTTCATCACAGCCAGCTTCTTTTAAAATTTCTACAGCTTTATCAACTTGATCTTGGTGGTCCCTGGGGATTACATTTTTCATGTTTTTAGCACCCTGTAAAAGATAACTAACAATTTTTAGCCTCAACTTTGTTTGAAATATTTTAGGCAGCAGTGTCTCGCTCCTATCTGTATTTAAATTATATCACATTCAGCAGCATTATGGAAAGGCCTGGATGAAGCAGGCTATACTGAAGAAGAAATTCACTCAATCCTTGAAAATTATCGAAAAGGCAGAAGGTTAGGAAAAATCGAATCAATTGAGATGCTATTAAAAAAATATTCTGCTGGACTTTCGGAAAAGAACTTTTCGAAATAAAAGAAAAGCCTTTATTAAATTGATTATGCCATCTCTTTCAACTTATCACAAAATTCCTCGAGTTCTTCTATCATCATATTAGCAGCCCGGTCAAATTTATCAACTACAATTTTTTGTTTTTGCCAATCCAATTTCCCATCATAAAGATGGCGAAAAACATGTCTAAAAGCTCTAAAATCATCCAGAATCAGATAAAGTTCGTGACTTATTACTGCGGGACGTACACCCTCGATTTCCATTTTCATCCGTTTTAATAGTTTTTTGTGCCATTCATTATTCTCAGCAACATTTTCAAAAAATCTGGCAATATTTTTAAAAATATTTTCGCAGGCATTATAAAAATTGTGAAGTTTATACCCGATAATAACCTGCTCATTATCTTTAGGGTTTTCCCAATCAATGTGGTCAATAAAATCGTCAAATTCAGATTTTATTTCTTTTATGCTTTCAAGGTCTTCTTTGATTTCTGCTCTCAATATTTCAATTTTCTCCTGCAAGAAGTACCTCTCCTTTCCTTTTGATTTTTTTAATAAAATCATGACTTTTTGTCTGGGTATGCAGGTCTACTGGCATTTCCAGTGCCTCTTCCAGTTTTCTGCGCAGAATAAAATATTTTTCTGCAGGGATTTTTTCCATGTATATATCAATATCATTTGGCCTGCGAGCATTGTTTTCAAGGAAAGAGCCAAAAATTATCACCAGTTCCAGGGAATCAATTTCTGCTGCTAGCTCATTAATGATTTGTTTTAGATCATTTCGTTTGCGCTCTCGGAATTTGTTGACTTTCTGCCTTTTTTGTTCCTCTCTGTTTTTTAGAAAATTATAATATTCTTCCATATTAGCACCACCTGCAGAATTCAACTTTACCTTTTTCTTCCCTTCTTTCACAATTTCTTTTATAAAAGCCATTAAGTTTCGCGCCTATCTGTATTAAAATTATATCACATTCAGCAGGATTATGGAAAGGCCTGGCTGTATCTGGATTTTATATGTAAAAATATGAGGATCTTCTTGTCTTCGGTTAATAGGTGTGTAAAACCTCATTTAGTTGTACTGGAAGATATAAAGCTTCGTTCACAATGAAATTTTTCCCCGGCTTACGTTTAGTTTTCGGC
>NZ_FNGO01000064.1 GCF_900103135.1 Halarsenatibacter silvermanii
CGGATGTGTAAAGTCATTTCTGGAAGTTCGACTTTAAAAGGTTTTAAAATACCACATAATATCTAATAATTTGTAGTCAGAGAAATTATAATTATTTTGGATGTCCTTTCCCCCTTTAAGCCAATCAAATTAAGTTTATTCGGCTAAGGCATCTAAAACTCCTTTATGCTCTTCAAATAGTTTATTGAAACGCCTGCGGTACCCTTTTTCTTCGTTATATTTCTTAATGAACTTTTTCAATTCTATGTCTGCGCTGCTGCCTTCTTGTTGAGCTAATTTTTTAAACTTTTCCCAATCCTCATCATCAAAAAGGCGAGGAAATTCTTTAGTATACTCTAAATCTTCTTTTAGGTTTTCTTCTGTATAATGTCTTTCTATATTCCTTTCTTTAAGGAGTTCATGGAATTGCCATTTAGTCATATTTGCAAGCTGTCTTGCTTTGCCAAAGGATAATATCTGTTCTCTGTAAAGAGATAAAGCTAATTCTCTCTGTAAGGTTTCATCTCTTTTATCTTCAGGAACTTTCATAGCTCTATAGACATCTCTGGGTATTGAGAGCTGTTTTTCAGAAGAAGAAGCACTCATATTACCACCTCTTTCTTGCAGGTTAGATTAGCTGGATAATACCTGCTTATTCTAACATATCATATACATCATTTATGCTATCTAAAGAAAGAATATTATCTCTGATATTCTCTAAAGTATCGATATCAGCTTCTTCTAATTTGTTTTCTAAGGTCTCAGTGTCTTCCAGGGAAAATATGTCAGAAGCAAAAACCAGCAAGGTTTCTATTAATGTCTTCTTTTTGCCCTTTTCAATACCTCTTTCAATACCTCTTTCCAATCCTTTTTCTATACCTTTTTCTTCGCCTTCTTTCATGATCTCTTCTACAAAAGTCATAAGATTTTCACTCCCTTCGTGGAGGGTATCCTGTGCAAGTTTAAAAGTGTTTTTATCGTTAAAATATTCCGAGGTGGCAGCTAAATAAATTATTGCCACCGTTACAACTCTCTCCAGAAATTCTCTGGAGCTCCATATTTCTTCATCTTTAAAAATGTCAAGAGCCTTTTGAAATTTTTCATCGGCTGCCTCTTCGTTCTCAGCATTAGCTGCGTCCAGAATGCGAAAATATGACAAACCTTCTGGACTTATTTTGCCCTCGAGATAATTTATTATTTCTTTTAGATGAATGAAAAAATACTCGAAGTCAGGAGTAAATTTTTCTATAGATCCAATATCACCTTCCAAAATATTGGATAATTTTTTAGGAGCTGTCCAGTTTTCCTGACCATGATAAAAAATAATGGGCAGTACCTGGGTAGTAGTTTGATTTTTATATTTGTCATTGTAGATGTTGTAGAGATATTTCATCACTTTCAGTATAACTCTGCGCTTTACAGTGCTTTTATGCTCGAAAAGGATGCAGATATTGCCCTCACTTCCATCAGCTAACTCAGCTTCATAAACCACATCTGTTATTGTTTCTTTCATAATCTCTTCCACATAGCTATCATTTGTCCTGTTGATAGAATTAATTTTAAAGTGATCTATCACTTCAGCAGGCAGGGCAATTTCCAGGAAATTCACCATGGTTGGCTTTCTTCCCAGCGTCCATTTAAAGAATAGGTCGTGAGGTTGCTCTGGTTCTTCCAGGTCGAATATTTTCTGTAGATATGATTGAATCTTATCATCTACATCACTGTAGCTGTAATTGTTGTTTTTGCCCATTGGGGGGCTTTCACTCCTATCTGCATTAAAATTATATCACATTCAGCAGCATTATAGAAAGGTCTGGCTGCGTCTGGATTTTATATGTAAAAATATAAGGATCTTCTTGTCTTCGGTTAGTTAATAGGTGTGTAAAACCTCATTTAGTTGTACTGGAAGATATAAAGCTTCGTTCACAATGAAATTTTTCCCCGGCTTACGTTTAGTTTTCGGC
>NZ_FNGO01000065.1 GCF_900103135.1 Halarsenatibacter silvermanii
GTGAGGTCATTAACTTGCTCACTGTTTAAGCCAGCCTCATTTCCCAGTTTGTGAGCAAGCTCGGTCATTCTCATCGAATGCTCTCTTGTCTCTGCGCTTTTAGCTTCCAGAGTTGCCAGCATATTTTTTACCAGCTTGTTTTCTGCGCTTTGAGATTTCATCAATTTATCCTTGTACATCCTTTCATCGGCTTTATTTAAAACAGTTTCGAAGGAGGTCTCCTCTTTCTTTTTAGCTGCACTGCCAATACCTAAAGTAATCGGTATATCTTTAAATTCTGCTCCTTTACATGCACTTTCAATTCTTTCTATCACTTCTTCAGCTGTTTCCCTATCTGCCTGGGGCAATAAGATGACAAATTCATCGCCAGCCCAGCGCGCCACCAAATCTTCATCTCTGGTAACTTTTTGTAGAATTTCAGCGGTTTTTATCAAAAGTTCATCTCCTACCTCGTGTCCGTAAGTATCGTTGACTATCTTGAGCCCGTTGATATCACAATATATTAAGCTTATAGGATGCTGTCTTTTGGTGTTCAGACGTTCCATCTCTGTTTCCATAAAATGGCGGTTATATAAATCTGTCAGGTTATCATGATAGCTCATATATTTTAATTTTTCTTTTGCTCTTTTTCTTCTGGTAATATTGCGACTGACAGCCAGTATCTCCTGTTTATTATTATCATTATCAAGAGCAATCAGCTGGGCTTCAAAACATTTTTTATTACCATTAATTATCAACTCGTATTCAAATCTTTGTTTTTCTTCTTCCTCAATGGCTTTTGTTAAATATTTTTTATGTTTGGCTGTTACGCCTTCGGGCAAAAATTCTTCAATATTTTTACCGATAAGTTCTTCTTTAGAAGCAACCAAATCCTCAATTTCTGAAGTCCATATATCCAGATAATTACCTTTTTTATCATAAAGCATAATTATATCAGGAACAGTATGAACAATTGATTTTAGGTAATCTCTGCTTTGTTTTAATTGTTGTTTCAATCTATATTCAGAAGTTATATCCTGGGCCGAACAAACTACAAATTCAACTTCGCCCTTTTTATTCATTTTGGGGGTTTTGGTTATAGAAAGTATTCTTTCCTCTCCTTCACCATTGGTTACTCTTTCCTCGGTTTCAATCTGCCTTTTTTCGTCAAAAACTTCTCGATTTCCTTCAATGCAAACTTCAGCTTCTTTTTTCGTAGACATTATTTCCCATAAAGTTTTATTTTCCAGCTCCTTTTTATTCTTGCCTAAAAAGTCAGCATGCGCCTGATTTACCCTCCCATAAGTTTCAATGTCCTTCAGATACCATACCTGTACATCTGTATTTTCAAGTAAAATTTCCTGCTCTTCTTTAATCTGCTTTATCTGCTTTTCTGCTTCTATGCGGTCAGATATATCGATAGCAGTACCTATAGCGGCTTTTTCTCCCTGATAATTAATCTGCACACCAGAAAACAGAATCCAGAGCTCTTCTCCATTCTTTTTTTGAAGTTTAAATTCGTACATGCCAGGGGGCGATTGTCCCTTAAGGCGAGCAAGTCCCCTTTCTTTTACCATTTCTCGATGTTCAGGTGCCACTATCTCCCAAAAATTCATATCCAAAAGCTCTCCCCGTGTATAACCAGTCAAATCTGCCAGAGTAGAATTGACATATTGAAACTTTTCTCTGTATACAAAAAGGGCAAAAGGACTGGTCTCAGCCAGGGCCTGGAATCTTTGTTTTTCCTCCTTTAATTCTCTTTCTGCTTCTAGTCTGTCAGTGATATCTCTGACAAATTCTACTATACCTGTAACTTCTCCTGTATCTTCTTCAATCATGGGATAGCTAAAAAGCTCTAAATATTGAG
>NZ_FNGO01000066.1 GCF_900103135.1 Halarsenatibacter silvermanii
ATATCAATATCTTCAGAATTCACATATGTCCAGTTCTCATCAAAAATAATTTCTGACTCATCAGCTTCTATATCGAAGTTAATATCACTATTATCATCAAATGTCCAATCATCAGTAAATTCAACTTCATCAACTTCATCAGCTTCTATCTCAATTTCAACTTTATGATTATCTTCTATAATCCAATCCCCAGTTATTTCTAATTTATCATTTAGGTTAATATGGTCTTCTATATCTTCTTCGATATTTTCATCTATTCCATAAGCATCTATATTTTTAATTTCATCATCTCCGTTTACATACACATTTATATCTACGTTGAATTGGTCAGTAATCAAAACATCAGCTACTTCCTCCTTTTCTTCTTCAAGAGAAATATAAGTAGTCATTTCAATAGACGCCTCATCTTCATAAAAATATTCTATAGTTACTCTACAGCCATTTACTTTTATCTTTGCATAATTATCATCTGCATTATTATCAGTTATTATATCTTCTTCAATTTTGCTCTCCAAATCATCTCCGTTTTCATCACATTCATCAATATCTTCTCTATCAATTTCTATTATTTCTTCCATAATACTGCTAAGTTCTTCAACACCCCTGCTTCTTTCCCTTTCTTCCATTCTTGTCCTTATCCCCTCAACAAATATGTTAGTGAAAGTAAATATAAGTCCCGACAATATAACTATAGCAACCACTACCTCAACCAACGTCATGCCTTTTTCAGTTGAAAAAATAGCCTTAAAATTTTTCATAACTTAATTCACCCACTCTATCGCTCTATACGATATGGAGGTCCGTCTAAATTTACTGTAATATCAATGTAATCATCTTCATCACCCAGATAAGCAGTGGAAGTAGAATCACCTTCATTTATATAAATTACAGCTTGTTTTGGGTCATCCGTCAGTTCATATTTCAGTTCGTCTTGATTTAGATTATTATTGCAATCATTCTTTTCCTCATACGTATATTGTTCTACACTATCATTGTATTTAAATTCGATACATTTCTCATCTCCATCATACTCCGCACCAGCTACGGCATGAAGATAGGCCTGTCTCCTATCGAGATTTGAGGTAGTGGTACGAACTTCTGACAAAAATCGATTGCCGAAACCCACCCCTAATATCGTAAATAGAGTAATTAATAGGATAACTATCACCAGGGCATATCCATTTTTATTATTCAAGTTATTCATAATATTTCACCACTATTTATTATTTACTTCAGTTAAAAGAAGTGAGTAACTTTTTGAAGCAAAATAATTAATGGATCTTCTTGCATTCAATTGGTTAATAGGTGTGTAAAAACCTCATTTAGTTGTACTGTAAGATATAAAGCTGCGTTGACAATGAAATTTTTCCCCGATCTTATACGATATCTATCAACTGATAACAAGAAGATCCTAATTGATAAGGTTGACTTTAAGTTTACAATAAGAACAGAGTAGTTTCAAGGGTATGAATACAATGTATCTGTGCCTTCAAGACAGATTTCAAATAATTTTGAGTTGAGCCTCTTTAAAATTTTATGCAAGTGAATTATAACTCTGTTTCTAGGAGACTGTTGAAAAACCTCGTTCTTTGAAAATAAAATATGCGATAATTTCTCGAAAAAATGTTTGAGGCGAAAAAATAAAACACAAGCAGC
>NZ_FNGO01000067.1 GCF_900103135.1 Halarsenatibacter silvermanii
AAGTTACAGGTATAGTAGAATTTGTCAGAGATATCACTGACAGATTAGAAGCAGAAAGAGAATTAAAGGAGGCAAAAGATGAACAACAACTTCTGCTAGACAATATTGATGTACAGGTATGGCTTTTAGAGGATGAGCGGACATACAGAAGAGTAAATGATGCATTTGCTGAATTTGTAGGTATGGATAAAAAAGATATTTTAAACAGCGAGGTTTATGAGGTTAGAAAAGTCAGGAGAAGTCAGCAGAGATGTTTGCAGGGTAATAAAAAAGTTTTTGCAGAGAAAGAAGAAATTAAGAGGGAAGAAAAAGTATTAAATTCTTCAGGAGAAGAACGGGTACTGCTTATTACAAAAACGCCGATACTATCTGACTCAGGAGAAGTTGAATACGTCATTTGCACGGGCAAAGACATAACCGAGTTAAAGAAAACCCAGGAGAATCTCAAAGTTAGAGAAGAGCAGTATCGAAAAATATTTGAAACTGCTCCTGTAGGGATAATACTTGAGGATAGTGAAGGAAACATTCTTGAGGTTAACGAAAGTACCTGTGAAATAACAGGTTACAGTGAAGAAGAATTGGTTGGGAGTAATGTTGTAAAAACTGTAACACCTCCTGAATACAGGGAAGAGGCTAAGGAAAATATTGAGAAAATCATTGCAGGTGAAGACGTTAATTATACAGGGATTGGCCATAGAAAAAATGGGGATGAATACCACGTTAGTTTAAATGAAACCAGGGTAACCCTTCCCAGCGGTGAGAAAGGGATACTTTCCACACAGCTGGATATAACCGAACTCAAGGAAAAAGAAGAAAAATTAAAGTATCTGGGCTATCATGATAGCCTGACAGATTTATATAACCGAACTTTTATGGAAGCAGAGATGGAGCGGCTGAACACAGAAAGACAGTATCCTATAAGCTTGATATACTGTGATATCAACGGCCTTAAAATAGTCAACGATACTTACGGGCATGAGGTAGGAGATGAACTTTTGATAAAAACCGCCGAAATTTTACAAAAAGTCACCAGAGATGAAGATTTGGTGGCGCGCTGGGCTGGCGATGAATTTGTCATCTTATTGCCCCAGACAGATAGGGAAACGGCTGAAGAAGTGATAGAAAGAATTGAAAGTGCATGTAAAGGAGCAGAATTTAAAGATATACCGATTAATTTAGGTATTGGCAGTGCAGTCAAAAAGAAAGAAGAAACCTCTTACGAAACTGTTTTTAATAGAGCCGATGAAAGAATGTATAAGGATAAACTGACAAAATCGCGAAGTGCAGAAAATAAGCTGGTGAAGAATATGCTGGCAACTCTGGAAGCAAAAAGTGCAGAGACAAGAGAGCATTCGATGAGAATGACCGAGCTTGCTCACAAACTGGGAAATGAGGCTGGCTTAAACAGTGAGCAAGTTAATGACCTCAC
>NZ_FNGO01000068.1 GCF_900103135.1 Halarsenatibacter silvermanii
AATCCCGGGGTCAGTGTGCCGGTTTATTCCCGAAATGAATCTGAGGATGTCGTCGGATGTGTAAAGTCATTTCTGGAAGTTCGACTTTAAAAGGTGTTGAAATACCACAGCTAGCCAACCATACAGGTAATATTTCCCCAATAATTTCACTATATTCATTTAACAGTTTACGTAGAGAAGGTAACTTGCGTTGTCTTCTCGACAATTTGACTATTTTCTGTCCTTCACTACTGTTTAATTTTTCTTTCTGTTTGTTTTTATACTTATTACGGAGATATTCTTTACCTTTATTTAACTTTACAGATAAGTTTTCATCTAACTTACCTTTTATCTTTTCATATCTATTATCCATAAACCAGTCCAATTCAGGATGCTTTTCATGTTTGTTTTCCAACCAAATTGTTTTTACAGCTTGTTCATAAATATCTACTGCTTTTTCTATATCATCAGCAATTTTCTCTAGTGTTAAAAGATCATCTGCAAAATCTCTACTCTGTTCATTAAATATTTCATCTATTCTTTTCAAATTATATTTGTCTTGTTTCCAATCTGCATATAACTTGTCAGCAAATTCTACTATGTCATTGCCTCTTTCTAGCCTTTCTTTAACTTCATTAAAATAATCCTCTGCAAACCAATCATTTAAAGATACTAATTTTTCTCTTATCTCAGTAAATTCTTTGCTTACTTTGCGGCTAGAAAACAAAAATTCAATTTTAGCTTTCCACCATTTAGGTAAAACAAAACGTAACATACTACTTTTCTTATCAATTAAAATTTCAAGATTGCCTTTTTTAAACTTTTTATCATAACCCTCTAGATCCTTGATTTTTTGATAATTATTTTCTTCAATATATTTTTTCAGAGGGGAAATTAATTTAGACTTTAGAAATTTATTTTTCTTCTCTGCTATCTCTTTTTTTAACATTTCATTTCTGGCCAAAATACCAGGTATTCTTCTTTTCCAGAGTGAATCTTCTTTTATTTTTGTTCTTTGTTCCATAAATTCTTTAATAGTTTCTAGCCTTTTCTGTAATTCTTCCATGGAGTTTATTTGATCTAGAGAATTCAATCTACTCTTTGTTTCCAAGTTAACTCGGTCACAAGTTTTATATAATTTTTGGATGGTTAAATCAGGTTTATCTTTTACAATAACTTCATTTAATGCTCTATGTAAAATGCGGACATTTGTCCTCCCCCTAAGCTGCTGGACATCGTAGCAGCTATAATATAGTATTAAGTCTAAGGGAGGACAAAAAACCATGGCAAAA
>NZ_FNGO01000069.1 GCF_900103135.1 Halarsenatibacter silvermanii
TCTCTGTTCTTGCGCTCCGTTTTGCCGTTGTAACTGGGCTGATAGTTTTGTCTGAATCATAATAATTATCCTTCCCTGTTTCTCCGGCATGGTCATGATAATTCAGGCCAATCGCTACTATATTTGGCGGAAAGACCGGCGGCAGTAATTCAATTCCCATGTTTACCTTTTTTCAATTGATAAATTCGAGTATTTCTTCTATAAAACCTCTGAAATCCTCCAGGTTATTCTGCAGTATGTCATATATTTCATTCTCATCCACCCTGTCATACATATGGACAACTCTATTGCGAAATCCCGCCATAACACCATATGTTTCCTGATTTTCTTCAGAAACCACTTTATTTTCAGCCAGAATAGAAAAAACCTCCGCATTTGTATCAGCCTTACCCAGTCTCCGCCGGGCAATCAACATATTGGCAATATCTATCATTATCTCAATGAAAGTCTGCAGTAAATATTTGCTGGCCTCAATATTGCGAAAGTCATTCATAAATTCTTCCCGGTCCATCTCCTGGAGAGACCTGAGTTTAACAAGGTTTTCTTCCAGTCTCTCAATTTTAACCAGCAGCTCATCCCTCTCATTCATTTAGATACTCCTTCTTTAGGGCCTTTTCATATTCATCATAATATTTTCTGGCCCTGATTTTTTCATCATAGGCAAATGTGAGCACATAGTAGATAAAATCGCTGACAGTCTCACGGTCCCGCTCATACAGCAGCTCCCCGCTGGATATTATCTCATGCTGCAGCAGTATGGGAGCCTTATTTAAATTAACAATATCTATATCTTCTATCCCCAGAATACTGGATAGACCAGCCATCACCTGCATATCTCTCATAAGGCCTGACTCTTCTCCCTCTCTGTATAAGATGGCAAAATCGATATCGCTCAGGGGAGTTTCATACTCTGTCCCGTGTGAACCAAACAGATAGGCGGCCATTATATCCTCTTCACCGGCAAAATATTTTTTTATTTCCTCTTTGCTCTCTATCCGCTCCCTATCAACATCCATCAGTGCATCTCCTCCCGTATGCCTTCCTTAAAATCTTCGTAAAAATGCTGCAGCTTCATCCCGAAATCAAAATAATTCTTCAGAACATCTTCCATAAAATCAGCAGTCCTTATCTCATCTCTTTCAAAAATTTTTTGGCCTTCGCTTAT
>NZ_FNGO01000070.1 GCF_900103135.1 Halarsenatibacter silvermanii
ACTGTATAAGTGCGTGATTGAAAACGGGGCAGAAAGAGAGCGCCCGAGATGTATGGTATGTTAGTAAAGAGGGCGCACCCGGAGATGAAAATAATTTCCGGAAAAGGCTTGACAGAAGTCCCGAGAGATGGTAATATATAAAGTGCGCCTGAAAGAATGAAAGAGGGTGCAGAGGGTAAGAATGCGAACCTTGAAAAGTGAATCAGCAGCTAGCACATGTCCCTGTCAGAAAGGACCCGCCAGGGTCCGGAGATTGAATAGGTCTTTACACGAGAGTGTGAAGGCCGGGGTTAAAGTTTTTAACCTTCAAAGAAGAGTTTGATCCTGGCTCAGGACGAACGCTGGCGGCGCGCTTAACACATGCGAGTTGAACGCTCCGCCCTCTTCTGCCCTTCGGGGCAGAGAGGATCACGGAGAGTAGCGGACGGGTGAGTAACGCGTAGGTAACCTGCCCTGGGGAGGAGGATAACCCTGCGAAAGCGGGGCTAATCCTGCATATGTTAGGGAGTGGCCAACACACCCTAATGAAAGGCGGCATCAAGCCGTCACCCCGGGATGGGCCTGCGTCGGATTAGCCAGCTGGTAGGGTAAAGGCCTACCAGGGCGACGATCCGTAGCTGGTCTGAGAGGACGATCAGCCACACTGGGACTGAGACACGGCCCAGACTCCTACGGGAGGCAGCAGTGGGGAATCTTCCGCAATGGGCGCAAGCCTGACGGAGCGACGCCGCGTGGATGAAGAAGGCCTTCGGGTCGTAAAGTCCTGTCAGTGGGGAAGAAAGCGATCATCAAGAAAAGGGTGATCGTTGACGGTACCCGTTGAGGAAGCCCTGGCCAACTACGTGCCAGCAGCCGCGGTAACACGTAGAGGGCAAGCGTTGTCCGGAATTACTGGGCGTAAAGGGCGCGCAGGCGGTAAGGCAAGTCGGGTGTGAAAACCTGGGGCTTAACCCCAGGCGTGCATTCGAAACTGTCTTGCTTGAGGGCAGCAGAGGAAAACGGAATTCCTGGTGTAGTGGTGAAATACGTAGATATCAGGAGGAACACCAGTGGCGAAAGCGGTTTTCTGGGCTGTCTCTGACGCTGAGGCGCGAAAGCCGGGGGAGCGAACGGGATTAGATACCCCGGTAGTCCCGGCTGTAAACGTTGGACACTAGGTGTTGGGGGTTAAACTCCTTCAGTGCC